>JAUUYJ010000088.1 GCA_030588275.1 Candidatus Zixiibacteriota bacterium
ATATCCTTTTCGGCTACTGCTTCCTTTGGCTCATGTTTAGACTGCTTGATTCATCAATGGCCCAAACGGTTATTTTAAATATCCCAGCTACTGTAAATATTTTCCCAATCATCCTGGCCGCATACCTTGCCTGGGTCGCTAAATCTACCAATTTTCGCATGATTTATTTTTTAGCGGCTCACGTCTGTTTTTTATTCTGGCTGGGCCATGAATTTTCTCCATTGGCCAACGGGCATGGTTTTATCACCCTTTCCTGGGTTGCCTATGGAGTTATATTGGTCGTCATCGGGCTACGCAAAAATATGAACCGGTTGAGAACGGTCGCCCTGATAACCCTTCTCTTGGCGGTTCTAAAATTGTTCATTGTCGATCTGGCCCAGGTCAAAGCGATATGGCGCGTCTTGATGTCGGTTGGGATTGGCGGACTGTTTCTGTTTCTAAGCTATTTCTTCAGGCATCTGTGGCGCAACGATGACCAAAACGGCTCAAGCGAAGACAGCAAAACTAACAACAATGACAACATGTAATAGCAACTACACCATGTAGTAAGGAGACTTATGTCACGTATCAATTCAACCACTCTTGACTATGGAGACTCGTTTCCAAAGATGGAATTCGATCAGGTTGATGGTCCGGGAATTATTGTCCCCGACCAGAAGATGGAATCCTGGATAGTGCTCCTCATATATAGAGGCCACTGGTGAGTCTATTGCCGTCGGCAGTTGGTCGATTTCCAGAAAAGCCTGACTCAGTTTTCAGAGAACAACATTTCCATCATTGGAGCTTCCGTTGATCCGTTGGAGGAAGCTATCAAAACTTTCAAGCAATGCCATTTGGGGTTTCAGCTGGGATATAACCTCAAGGCGGAACCGTTTTCTAAACAGACAGGCGCCTTTTACGATCTTAATCGAGGCTACCTTCAGGGGGCCGGTTTTATTATCAGGCCCAACGGAAAGCTGGCCAATGCGGTTTATGGAACCGGACCAATCGGTCGTTATACCGCTTCGGAATGCCTCGGGATGATTGATTATTATAAAAAAGCGACTGAGTATTCAGGGAATAATTAAACCACAAAAAAAGGCGCCCGGATGGACGCCTTTTTAGTAATGACTCTAACTTTTAATTATAGATCAATCGACAGGGTTTGATTCTTTGCCTTGATCGAATTATACTCGATTTTGGCTTTTCCCTTCCCCTTAATGATCCATTGAATCTCCCGTGTTCCAAATGATGGCACACTGGTAAATACCATCTGGGGACGATACTCGACGTATGAAACTTGGTCATAATGAATGTCTTGCAAGACACCACCGGAAACAATTTCAAAACCAGAACCTGAGATTGTGACCATATCCTTGCGAATGATATTTTTTGAAATCGCCTGGTTTGATAGAGAGGGGATCGCATTGGGGTTGATCAGACGGACCCGAACCCGGCGGAGATCGTTCCCCAAATTTGTCACCTCTATCAGTTCAACCTTAATATCCGGGGCATGACGAGCCGCCATCAGCACCAAAGCACTATTGCGATGAACCATTTCCGGGAGCATAAATAGAGGCGGAATGCGAGTCGTAAATTTACGCCAACCACCTATTTCGATCTCCCCAAAATAAGGATGAATAAACTTGGTCCATTCTTTGAACATCGCTCCCTGAGTGACAAAATCGTTGAATTTTTGCCGTTCCTCAGCTGAGGTTCCGCCATAATAAGAATGGTCTTCTTCGGTATCCACCTTCTTATCATCTTTGGGTGGCCGGTACTGTTCCTGCTCGCTCATGAAAAGCTCGCCAACAAAACCAAATATACCGTTGTTTGAAAACATCCACTCGTCGAAATCGCCATGCGTCGTGTACATGTCCTGACCACCGATGATATACTCATATCCGGGGATGATTTTCTCACCCTCTTTGCCGAGAAAATCGTACACCTTGACATCTCGCTGAGAATAACGACCGGCCAGCTTGGAACCGGGTCCGCGAACGATCAGCCCACCCGAATTATGAAAGGCAAAGTTGAAGACAATATTCGGTTTGGTGATAATAAAGTCGGAAACCGCCTTTACCGGTTTGCTCGACATTGGAAAATCGCCAGCACCACCCTGAACATAGGGAGGTTGCCACTTAAATCCCCAGTTACGGTTCATATCGAGATAGCCTGGAGTATCTTCGTTGATTTGGCCATCCCCATCGTTGTCAATCCCCTCACGTCCAAGACGGGTCCATTCCCCTTGTTCACCCTCTTTGACCCGCACCATAACGCGCGGATCATCCGGATGTGTCTTGTAATTTCCAAAAGGGTCGGCAATCCGCATCGTCAGGATTTCGCCATCTCCGTCAAGATCATCGTAATCGTCTTCGTCAAACAGACCATCCCGATCATCATCATAAGGGACCATAGCGCTCCGGCCGATGTTATATCCAGTCGCAACTTCAAAAAAGCGGGAGCGGTTATCAACATTGACGGTCGGAATAATATAAAAGGCCCGACTGTCCACCAGGTCAGTTATCGTCAATAATTCGTTGTAATTATCGAGAAGATAGCAGGCCAAATACAAGCAGACCTCGCTTGCCTGAATCTCATTTCCATGAATGGCACCATCAACATAAATACCTGGTTTATCAGTATCTTCACCGGTCTTGGGATTATTGATGGTTAAACACCAAATATCCCGACCCTCTTCACTCTGGCCCAACGACTTCAGCGTGGTCAGATTTGGATATGCTTTATTTAAATCTTTCAATGCCTTGGTAACTGCCGGGCCATCATAGAAATGATCAAAAGTCAGGTTAACTTTTCCGGCCGTAACCGAGCCGGTTATCAGGGTCAAGACCAGGATAACCGAAAGCAGAATTTTATAATTGGATAACTTCATCGGCTACCTCCTTCCAGAATAACTTCGCGCTGGTCAATTCCGGCACTAAAGCTGTGTGAGTCAATTTTGATTTTACTCCCTTTGGGAGCGCGGATCATCCACTCCGCCTTGCTATAACCACCGGACCCTTCGAGAAGCTTCAGAACGGTTCGTTTCTTTCCATCAAGAATATTTTTTAAGTCAACAGAGATCGTTGCCACCGCCGGTGATGGCCTTTGGCACTTTTGACCCTGATGGGTTGGGAAGGGTAAGAATCCATTGTTGACCACCCAGACCTCCACCTTCCAGATATCTGAGGCCAGCCTTTTGATATCAACCCGGTCGATGACAATTTTCGGAAGCATTCCAGCCAGCTCTTTCATGAAAGGAAGTTGGCTTTCCAGCAGGCTATCAATTGCCTCAGTCGGAGGAGAGACTGTCGAATAAGGAACCATCCCACCTATCTCGACCTTTCCAAGGGTTGGATGATCGAACGGTTGCCAGGCAACAAACGCATCAGGATTCAAGGCAAAGAGAGCTTCTTCGGTTTCATCCGCGCCACTCCCCTCATCTTTCTTCTTATTCTTGCGCATCATCTTGGCCATCCGCTTGGTGTCCATCATCCCACCTTCAAGCCCTTGAATAACCATTGCGGCAGTATATTGAGACGGGGAACCGCTATCTTTGAGAAATTTGGCTATCTTCTCTTCACCAAGTGCAATGAACTCGTCGTTCGACATTTTCTCGACAGAATCAATTGACAATCCACTATCATCTTTGGACTTTTCTTCTTCCGGTTCAGGAATAGTCCAGAAATCAACGGCAAAAGAGGGAATTCCAAATTGATAGTAGGCCCACTCCTCAAACGACCCATCCCGAGACGATTTAGGATCAAGCCGTTTTTCCACAAGCTCGGCTTCTTTAATAAACTCGTTATATTTCTCGCTAATCTCCTTCCAATAAGGAAGGTCTTTTTTACTCGGGTTGACCGCCGCCCCGGCGTCGAGATACTGAAGAACCTGCTCTTCGGTCAGGTCTGGATAGTCAAACAATTCCCTGCCCAGTACAACTATTTCTGACAACGGGAGTTTGGTATCCTTATCCACACCGGCCTGTCGTGCCATCCAACGAGGCAACTTATATGTGCTCTGAGATGCCTGCGACCGCCGGGAACTTTCCGGCACCGCCTTGAGTGTATTGGTCCGTCCAAAGGTAATCGCCATAGCGATTTCGGGATGATCGTAGGCAAACCTCATAATGGCGCGTGATTCGACTTCGCTTGCGGCCCAACGACCGGCAGTTTTAGTAAAATGCTTGAAATTGTGAGGGAAATTGAGACCAGGGTTGACGCCGCCGAAACCATCTTCATTAATTTCGCCGTCCCCGTCATTGTCTATCCCTTCGGGAAACAGGCGGTACTTTCCGACCTCTCCTTTTCCCGCCTCCGCTTTCTTCATAAGAAGCGGGTTCTCCTCTACCACAATCATAGTGCCTTCTGGGTGAAGTTGACGCATTTTGGTAATGAAGCCATCACCATTTAAATCCTCGGCACCATCCTCATCAATCGCGTCATCATTATCATCATTGAAAGGCTTGTCATTAACCATAAGTGCCTGTGATGGCACATTAAAAAAGCGGGCATATCCGTCAGGGTTGCCCAAAGGAAGGATGTACCAAATATGATCTTCGTCCTCCCCCTTCCAGTCGCCAACCAGTTTGTTAGCCAATTTTAAGGCCGCTTCGGTTGCGGTTGGAGAGTTCCCTTCCATATTGGCAACAACCATAATGGCCGGTTTACCGCTTTCTTTTTTGCCAATCTCCAATAAATAAAGAGACCGCTGGCCGGGAGTAACAGCCAGTTCGGTAAGATTTGCCTTACCTCCGGACTCTTTTACGATCCGATCCAGCACTCCTTTGATCTTTTCGGGAGTGATAAATGGGTATTGGGATTGATTTGCCGATACCGTCGAAAACACGACTATGGCAATAATAATTAATGCTAATAAAGGAGTAAATCGCCGCATGCAACCCTCCATTAGAGTTGGGATAGGTTAAAAAACATGAACATGATAGATACAAAATATTTCTGCCATTCGCAACCGATTTGGTAAGGATTGATTGATTGAATATGGACGATTGGCCCGCTTTATATATATGGTAGTAATTAATAACGGCTGAATAAAACTGATTCAACATAGTCCGATATGATAGACAGGTTTATCGATTTTGTCTAAAAGGTTTATAGCCATAAACATCGGCCAAAATAACCACAAAAACTGTTTGCCAAAAACCACAACTATTGTATATTTAAGCAGTCATACAAAAACTGCCTTTTTCCCTTTTCATCTCTTACGGCCGTTGTGGAGGACACTTAATGAAGAGTTTGTTAACCATTTTTGCCACCTTGTTGCTGGGGTTGCTATGTTTCGGAGTGACTATCGCTTCTGAACAAACAGAGCAAAGCCTCAAGCCGGGTAGCTACCAACAGGATGTTATTGTTGAGGAGATAATTCAGCCAACTTCCGAAGGTAGAGACACCCCCCCATACGTTGGTCATATTCGAGTTTATATTGTCGAGCCGACTTCCCGTTGGTACGATAGCGATTTCTATCCCTATGGAAACGGTTTTTTGGAATTCGCCATAGATGAACCGATCACAATTCCATTTAATGGTAGCTTTGACAAAACCGTCATCTGGAAAGGTGCGGCAGGCGGATATGGTGATGTCACCGAGGGAAATTTAAAAGCTATCGCGGTTGTCACTAACGACGTACCGCATACCGGATATTCTGATCCACCCAGCGGATCCCCCTACACAGCCTATTACGTTGATGCCGCCGCCGGTGCCACTCCAGGAAATACTGGGTACGATTCTGAAGATGGCGGTTTTTCACACACCGCCTTTGTTGATGAAGGGACGGCTACGTGGTGACCGACCTGTCCAGGCGCCCGTGCGGCGCTAACAAATCTTAGTAGTGGTTACAATTTTGAGTATGCCGCATTGATCTATGATGTCAATCCGAAAGCGAATGCCCGCCTTGGGGATTATAACCTGCATTGGTTACCGACATGTTATGTTGATGGCGGACGAAATCAGGTTCCGGGTCATATTCAATCGGCACTGCAGTCGGCCATTATATCAAGTGGCAATAGTGCTGTCAATGATATCGACCTTTCGGTTGAAGTTACATGGCTGGGCGGTGCCCAGATTGAAGTTACCGTTCATGTCGAAAACCACCAATTTTTCAATTCGGCGCCGAATGTTCCCAACGTACCGGATGCTCCGGATGTTGCGGTGACTACTCAGCCAACCGAGATCAATGCCAGCTCAACCGATGGTGATGGCCATGATTTATGGTATCAATTCAGTTGGGGTGATGGAAACATCAGCGACTGGATTGGCCCCTACCCATCTGGAGACGTGATGACGGCATCTTATGCGTGGTCCATGACCGGCTCGTATAGTGTCAAGGTTAAGGTCAAAGATGAGTACGATGCAGAATCGGCCAATTGGTCACCAATTAAAACCGTTGATGTTATCAGAATTGGTGATACCAACGATGATGGAACGTGTAACGTCGGTGACGCCGTTTTTCTGATTAACTATGTCTTCAAAGGTGGCACAGCTCCCGATCCGGTTCTGAGTGGTGATGCCAACTGCGACGGAGGATCTAACGTTGGTGATGCCGTCTATATTATCAATTTTGTCTTTAAAGGTGGTACGGCACCTGGTTGTACGCAGTAATACAAACATTTTTATAGAAGGGGTCGAAACTAATCGACCCCTTCATTGTGCCATACTTAACATTCGATTACAAGGAGCAGAATTATGCGTTTGTTTGCTACTTTTCTGGTAATCGGGCTGATTTTTTGGGGTGCACTATTTGTTAACCTGGCTGTGGGAGAGATGGTGGAAGTTGACCTCCATAATCCGGTAGCCATCCAGAATGAATTGATTAATATCGAGCAAGATGTTTCCGCAACTCGGAGTGGAATACTGTACAAAGGACTGGTTCGCGTTTATATAGTAGAGGGCGAATCCCGATGGCAGGATTTTTATTTTTTCAATTACCACAATGCTCTCCTTAGCTACGCTTTCGACGACTCTCTTAACCTTGATTATCTTGAGTCATTTCAGGAAACGCGCGTTTGGGACGGTGCCGACTTTGGCTTTGCCGATGTCACCGCCGGTAACCTCAAAGCTATTGCAGTTGTTTTTAACGCACACGGAAACATCAACTACTCCTATCCGGAACATCCTTTTATGGCCTATCCAGCTGATGCTTGTGCAATAGCGACGAATGGAAATCCGGGGTCCCATACATATGGTAATGAGTTTACGCATACGGTATTTGTGGAAGAAGGGACCGCCTCATGGTGACACGATTGTCCCGAAGCGGCGGCGTCGCTTCTCGCCTTATCCGGTAATCCGGATTATAAGTTTATCTCTGTTTCACTCGTTGATGACCACAGTTACTATGGGCAACAGCGCGTTTCATATTTTGATCTTCAATGGTACCCCACCCTCTATTTTGATGGCGGGTATTTTGTTTATCCCGGTGGATTTCAGGATTCGGTTGCGATGGGACTTACCGCCTGTGATTCGCGCCCGGTTCCGGCTATTGATATTGACATCTCTTTGACCTGGCTGGCTGACGCTCAATTTGAGGTCACCCTCAATGTTACCAATCAGTATTTCATCAACGATCCACCCGAACTGCCAGAGGCACCTTTGGGCCCGACCTTTGGAGTGACTGAAGGAACCTACACAAGTACAGCATCGACAGTTGATCCCAATAATCATCAGCTATCATATATGTGGGACTGGGGTGACGGCTCGATAAGTGACTGGATTGGTCCGGTTAACTCCGGTGAGCAAGTTGAATTATCCCATTATTGGCCAAACACCGGAGGCTATCTGATCCGCGTCAAAGCCAAAGATGAAATGGGTACCGAGACTGCGTATTCTTCTCCGACGACGCTTAATATATTCACCCGAGGAGATGCCAACATCGATGGAACGGTAAATGTTGGTGACGGAGTTTTTCTCATAAATTACGTTTTCAAAGGTGGCAATGCACCCAATCCCTTGGAAAGGGGTGATGCCAATTGTGATGACGGGACCAACGTTGGAGATGCCGTTTACATCATTAGTTTTGTCTTCAAAGGAGGACCTCCTCCGGGATGTGAATAGTATCTGGATTAACCATCAGGCCAAAGGTCTTGATCTTTGGCCTGAAAATAATTAATTTGAAGTATAAATAATGCCATGGAGAGGTAAGGGATGCGTAAGTTCTTTTATATAAGCTGTTGCTTCTGCTTCCTGTTAGCGCTTTCACTTTTGACGACTAACAGTTCATTGGCCGAAATTCCAAATAGTCTGAAAATCTCATTTGTCGATCTGGATGGGGATGGTTTTAACGACCTTGATGCCGACGACAACAGTAACGGCATCCCCGATAAATTTGAGAAGAAAAAAGTAACCGCGCCGGTTCAAACGGCCAGCCTTCTGGGTGATATGTTTAATCAACCGGAGCTTATTCCTGACGTTGTCAATCTGTCGGCAACTCGTAAGGATAAATTTGGTATTATGTCTTTTAAGACTCGGAGTATCGGTTCGCATCGAATCGGTTTTAATTGTGCCTCCGGGTTTGGTTCCGGAAGCGGCATCAACGTTGGTTCGGCCGTCAGCGGCTGTGAGGGAGGCGCATGCGCCCGACAATAACTTCTGCAGGGTCTGTTACTGTCGCGGCATTTATTCTAATTTTTGCACTTTCGGCCTCCCCCCTATGGGCCGGAATAGCGATTGAATATTCCAGCTCGGCCAGCAATATCGACAATCTCTTAGGCGATTCAAATAAAGTATATGATGCTTACAGCTCAGAAAATCTGGTTTTCAAAGCATACCCATTTTCATCGCTGGAAGTAAAACTGAGTGGCGATTTATCCCATTACATGGATACTCCCGGACTGGACAATAAGGGAGGCAATTTATCGTTCACCTATATTCCCTTAGGGGAAGAATCTCCCCTTTCCTTGTATCTTACCGGTGCTTTAAGTGGGCGAACCTATCGGGTTGATTATAGCATTCTTGATAATAATTATGCAGAGGTAACCGCCGCAT
>JAUUYJ010000360.1 GCA_030588275.1 Candidatus Zixiibacteriota bacterium
CGTTAGTTGACTTATTGTTGTTCATAATCTTGACACCGCAACCTTTTCTATGGATCGACAAATGACCCAAAACCTTGATCCATTACTTACTTAACGGCCCAATTTGTTGGCTGGCCGAGGTCATGTTCCAGCTTTTGTCAACAAACCTCATATCTACTCAATAAACCGGGACCGAAGCAGTTCCTTTTTCAGTTTCGCCGAAATATCTATTACCTGCGACATCTCTGGCTTTTGTATCAATAAATTCTAATGCCTCAAAACATCAATAACCGACAGCCCAGCCGCTTTGCGGGCCGGATAAATCGTTGCCAAAAAGCAGAGTATAATCGCCGCCAGACAGACCCAGAGGAAATCAAAGGGGCGTACATCTATCGGAAGAGAGCTGATAAAATAAATTTCCGATGGCAACGAGACCAAATCGAACCGCTTTTGAAGCCAACAGAGACCAAACCCAAGAATTGATCCGGACAGACAGCCGAACAGTCCCACCACCAGGCCGATTCGCATGAAAATGCCGGCGATTGATCCTGGCAGGGCACCCATCGTTTTCAAAATACCGATCTCCTCCCGCTTTTCCATCACAATCATGACCAACGTGGAAATGATATTAAAGGCGGCGACCGCGATTATTAATGACAGGGCGATGAACATCCCCAGCTTTTCCAACTGCATCCATGAAAACAGATTTTTATTCATTTCGCGCCAATCGATGGCGCTGTATTTATCAAGGTAATCGTTGTCGATTGCGTCGGCGATCATTCCGGAGATCATGATGTCGGCGGTTTTCAAATGAATCCCGGTGGCACCGGTGATATCAAAAAGGTTGGCCGCATCTTCAAGCGATATATAGGCCATTGAAGCGTCGTACTGATACATACCGGTTTCAAAAATACCGCTGACATAAAATTTCTTGATCTTTGGCTGGGCTCCAGCTCGGAGCTTTTCACCTCGGAGTGAAAAGAGCACCAACGGATCGCCGATGAAGACATCCAACCCTTTGGCCAAAGTTCGCCCGATCATAATCCCGCCATGACCTTCCGGGTTCGGCTTGAAATCAAACGATCCGAATATGACTTTTTCCTCAAGGCCGGAGACATCGTTTTCCAGATTCTCATCAATTCCACGAACCGCTATGCCGTCGCCGGTTTCGTTCGATGCAATGGCCGCCTTATAATAAATAAACGGGGCGGCGGCGACGACTCCATCAATTTCCAGCAATTCGGTCATGGCGTTGGCCGGATCGGTCATTGGCTGAGCGTCCCAGAGAAAAACGGTGATATGCGAGGTGACACCCAGAATCCGGGTGCGGAACTCGGTTTCAAAACCGTTCATGATCGACATCACGATAATCAGGGCGGCAACACCCAAAACGACTCCGAGAATCGACAGAATCGAATTGAGTGAGATGATGGCGCCGCTTTTCCAGGACATCATGTAGCGACGAGCTATGATCGTTTCATATCTGATAGGTTGCTACCTCATCCAAAAGTACAGTTTCAAAAATTAGCCGTTATTCTGCTTCTTCTCAGCCTGTGTCCTTATACCTGCCTTAGGTCGCATTTGGGGAAAAAACAGGACATCCTGAATCGAATGCTGGTTAGTAAAGAGCATCACCAGCCGATCCACGCCGATTCCCAGTCCACCGGTCGGTGGCATTCCATACATCAGAGCGGTCAGATAATCTTCGTCAACCGGATGCGCCTCGGCGTCCCCCGCTTCAGCCGCTTTGCGCTGATCGGCAAAACGATTTTTCTGATCGAGCGGATCGTTTAGTTCCGAAAAGGCGTTGCCACATTCCATTCCGGCAACAAACAGCTCGAACCGTTCCGACAGGTTGGGGTCATCACGATGGACCTTGGCCAAAGGAGAGATATCTTTGGGGTGGTCAATAATAAAGGTCGGTTGGATCAGGTTCGGTTCGACTATTTTATCAAAAAACGCCTCAATGATTTTGCCGCAGTTGATCAGCTTGTCGGTTTCGATGCCAGCCTTTTTGGCCAGTTTGACCGCTTTGTCAAAATCAAAATCGGACAGATCGGGACCGCCATACTGACTGACCGCCTCAACCATTGAGAGTCTTTTGAAGGCTGGGCCAAAATCAATTTTATGATCGCCATACTCGATCTTGGTTGTGCCGTTGACCTCGGTGACCGTTGTTCGCAGGAGGTTTTCAAACAGCTCCATCATGTCGCCATAGTCGGCGTA
>JAUUYJ010000263.1 GCA_030588275.1 Candidatus Zixiibacteriota bacterium
CCATATTATTGAGGCGGTACGCCTGACTCTGAAACTTGCGGAGATCATCCGGCGTCATATCCCGGATAGCGGAAGGCTTTCCGCCAGAATTATTACAGAGAGGATGTCCCTTACCATATAGCATCTCGTCTAAGGCACCATAGAGATGATACCAATGCTTTTCAAAGGAACTTATCATTTCGGTATAAACGGTCCCTTTTTCATCAAGACCGAGAGCCCCATCGGAAGGATCAACGGTAACGCCAATATTGCAAACCTCGCGCCTGATCTCCTCATCGGTAAAGTTGGGATACATCATGGCATCCAGCTTAGCCTCAAAAAGATCGAAGAAAATATCGTTGCCACCCTGCGAGCTAAACGGATAGGCAGTATAAAGCTGGGCGGTGTATGCGGTCGATTGCCCCAACGACATATCTTCTAAAGAGGCAACAAAGCGTCCTTTGTTCCCTTTACCCAATAGCAAATGCTCGCATGTGTGCGGTTCTCCCTGATCGCTTTCTGGAGCTGAATTGGCCCAGAAAAACCCCTGAGGGACCGATTGGATATGAAACAGATCAAGGCTAAACCCGGTCCCCTGATGCAAGAATCGTGCACCAATCGGGACATCCGAACCGTTTAGATACTGGCTCTCGACAACATATCCGTGTAGGTTTTGACCCTCAGTCAAGTTGGCAAAATAACTTTCAGCCATTGCTGGCCGGACCGATACGATCGCTATTGCACACAAGGCAACAGCCGTGAAAATAATTTTCCTCATATCCGCAATCTCTTCCTATTTGATGGTTCATATTTATCATACCCAGTTGTGAGCTGTTCGCATCCAGTAATATACGAACCAATATGATAGCAGGTTTCGCAGTTATTTCAAAAAGGTAATTAGGGCAATTTGGCGATAGAGAGTTTAAGAAAAACAGGATGCAGACTGCCGAACGTATAGAGATTCAGGACCGGTGGCCCATTCGTACTCCTGAGCGACGCCCCATCGGGGTGTAGTGAACGGAGTTCGGGTGGGTTCCCGCCATTAGCGTTGACAATTTCAGCTATGTCTTATAGGTCGAAACCCCTGAGTGCCCATTTATGGGCATGTGGTTTCGACACACCCATCCACCCCATCGCTTAATACATGTTTTGCATTATCCTACAGCGTTTTATAAACCCACCCCAAGGGGTGGGCGACCCTACTTTAATGAGATTGGGGAAGGACTTACTTCCAGAATGATGGACGGAAAACAATCAGAACGGTAAATATTTCAAGTCGCCCCAAAAGCATACAGGCGATTAGAATCCATTTCCCCGGAATCGGTATCCATCCATAATTTTCAATCGCCCCGACCCCATTCAGTCCCGGACCAATATTATTAATACAGGCGGCGGTCGCCGAAATCGAGGTCAAAAGATCTGGAACAAACATAGTCATTAGCAATGAGGCGGCAACAAACAGCAGAATAAAGAGAATAAAGAAGGCGGCAATGTTGGCGATTTTATCCTCCTCAACCGTTACGCCTCCCATCCGTAGGGGTGCGATCAGACGGGGCCGAGTCAATCGACGCAGTTCACGCCACCCAGCCTTGATTAGAATTAAAACCCGTACCTGCTTCATCCCTCCCCCGGTTGAACCAGCACACCCTCCGATAAACATCAATAACAAAAGGGTAAACCTCCCGACATCAGGCCACAGATCAAAATCGGCTGTTGCATAACCGGTCGTGGTCGTAATCGCCACAACCTGAAACAGACTGGTCCGGACACAATCGTGGACACCGTCATACTTTTCCGCCTCTTTTCCCCGGTTGGAATCAAAAACTTCAGCACTCGGTTTGTCCGATCGGAAATGTTGATAAGATTGGTCGGACGGTTTGAGGCTCCCGGTGTAAAGAATTCCGGATAGAAACAGCGTCGTAATCAGAATCATTCCAGTATAGAATAGGAATTCACGATTGAGCAACGCCTGCCGCCACTTGCCCCGCAGAACATTGAAATGAAGAAGAAAATTGACGCCGGCCAGATACATAAAAATAATAATTACCCACTCAAAGTAGGGTGAATTATAAGCCCCAATCGACGCATCGCGGGTTGAGAACCCACCGGTTGCCATTGTACCAAAGGTATGGCATAACGAATCAAACAGAGGCATCCCACCCAAAAGTAATAAAACCGTTTGTGCCCCAGACAAAAGTGCATACACCCCCCAAAGGATCGCCGCTGTTTGGGCCAGACGAGGACGAAGACGATCAGCCGTTGGACCGGGTATCTCTCCCCTGAACATCTGGTAACCGGAAACTCCCATCGCCGGGAAAATTGCTAAAGCGAGAGTGATGATACCCATCCCCCCCAGCCAATGGGTAAGACTGCGCCAAAAGAGCAGGCTGTCAGGAAGGGTCTCAATCGAGGTTAGAATCGTCGATCCGGTTGTCGTAAACCCGGACATGATCTCAAAAAAAGCGTCGGTAAAACTTAGAAAAACGGCTGATAAACCGATCTGTCCGGATTGAGCCAGAAAATGAAAAAAGAATGGAATTGATCCCATCAGGGCAAAGATGATCCACCCGATGGTAACAATTGCGTAACCTTCTCGAATTCCCTGCTTATCCTTATCAATGCGGCAAACGTAGGCGGTAAATGTCCCCAACACGAGACAGATAGCGATGGCGAGAATAAAGCCGATTGTCTCCGGGCTTTGTCCAATTGCGGAAAATGAGTATTCCGGTAGGTCGAAGGTGGCGATCCCTAAAGGCACGCACAGCACAACCCCCATAAGTTGCATCATCTTGCCGATGGCATAGGCGACCGCTTTTCCATTCATAAGATGATCCTGCCGTCAATCATTTATTCTTAAACAGCTTTTCAATGACTGGCAAAAACTTGGTATAGGCGACGCAGATTACATGATCTCCTGCCTCAAGAGTGGTCTCACCGTCCGGAATTTTCATCGATTCGCCATGAATGACGATTCCAACAATAGCCCCTTTACGAAGTTTCTTCCATAGCTTACTCAGTGGTTTGCCGATAGCGTTTGAGTTTTCCGGGACGGTCAAGCGAACCGCTTCAATCTCTGCTTCACCTAGGCGCACGATCGATCCAAAATGTCCCCGACTGATCATCTGCATAATTTCGCGGGCAACCGTTATGCGCGGATTTATTACCTGATCAATGCCGAGGGAGTGGAATAGCCGATCATGATGAAATTCAGTCGATACGGCAATCACTTCACGAGCCCCTTCTGCCTTGGCCAAAAGGGCCGACAGCATATTGTAATCGGCTTCATTGGAAGCGGCGACGAAAAAATCGGCCCGATTTATATCAGCCTCCTTAAGCGTCTCAATCTCGGTGCAATCACCATGTATCACATCGGTCTTCTCAAGAAGCAAGGCGGTCTCCTCGGCCCGTTTCCGATCCCGATCTATATAGGTAACCGATGACACCCGTTCCTGTAAAACTGCCGCCAATTCCCGACTCGACAAATTATCACCAGTTAAAATAACTCGCTTGGCTTCGATACGACCGGCTGACAGAAGACTGAGAAATGACGGAATTGCCGAACGGGGAAAAAGGCTGTAAACCCGATCACCCGCTTCGATCGTAAAATCTCCGGATGGAATTATTCCCTGACCATCCCGAATCACCGCGGCAATAAGGAACAGTTGATCCTCCATCATCAGCCGAATGTCGATCAGAGATTTCCCAACAATCGGCATCCCTTCACGGATTAAATATCCACGCAGAAGGATCTGCCCATCCTCAAAGTTGACGGCATTAAACGAACCAGGCGTTTCTATATATTGGCCAATAGCATCAACGACCACTTTTTCAGGAAAGATAAAATCGGTCACCCCCAACTCTTCAAGCCCGACATGACGGTCGGGAGAGATAAATTCGCGGCTTCGCAACCGAG
>JAUUYJ010000212.1 GCA_030588275.1 Candidatus Zixiibacteriota bacterium
CAAGCCCAAAGAGATGAATTGCCTTACCGGATGAAATCGCCTTTTTCATCGAACCAACCAAGACTTCATTTTCAAAAAATGACCCATCGGCGATTGAGCGGTCAATGCGGGAAACTTCCTGAAAGACTATCCGACCCGCCCCAAAATTGAGATGCCCCACTTCGGAATTTCCCATCTGCCCATCTGGTAACCCGACATTTTGACCCGATCCATCAATTGGAGCGGAAGGCCAGTCGGCCATTATTTTATCTATATGAGGAGTGTTGGCCAGAGCTATGGCATTGTTTTCCCGTTCGGCCCGCAGGCCGAACCCATCCAGAATGCAGAGTAAAAACATATATGATAATACGGAGCGGTCGTCGATTTTGAGCAGATTCAATTATTTATGCACGATCTTAACCGCCCGCTCACCCTTTACAATTTTTCCGATTTCAAAGCAAGTTTGTCCGTTGTCACTCAAAACCTGCTTCGCTTTGTCAGCATCATAAGGCCGGACAACCATAATATATCCGATCCCCATATTAAAGGCATCAAACATATCGTCATCCGAGACAACCCCGGTAGTTTGGAGGTAGTCAAAAATCGGTAAGTGTGGCCAACTGGAAGCGTCTATTTCGGCCCGAACCGTTTTGGGAAGGATGCGAACCAAGTTGCCACTAATACCGCCGCCGGTGATATGAGCCATACCAGATGGTCTCAGCTGTTTGAGCAACGCCATAGTCGGCTTTAAATAACTTTTGTGGATTGATAACAGTTCTTGCCCGATCGGAGCACCAATTTTCTCAACAATATCGTCATGCTTTAGACCGGCGATCTCAAAACAGATTTTGCGTGCCAGCGAATAACCGTTGGTATGCAGGCCAACCGACGGCAAACCGAGGATAATATCCCCTTCGGAGATCTCGGTACCATCGACGATTTTTTCGCAATCGACGATCCCGACAACCGTCCCAACCAAGTCGTATTCACCATCATTATAAAAACCGGGTAGTTCAGCCGTTTCCCCACCCAATAGAACCATATCGTTCTCTTTACAGGCGGTTGTCAATCCAACGACAATCTGTTCAATAACATCCGGTTCAAGCTGGCCAACCCCAATATAATCCATAAAAAAGAGTGGCCGCGCCCCTTGTACAAGGATATCGTTGACGCAATGATTTACGATACATTGCCCAATCGTATCATGTCGTCCCGATTTAAAAGCCAGTTTCAACTTGGTTCCGACGCTATCAGTTGAAGAGACCAGAATCGGATCGGCCATCTCCTTGAAAGGGGGCCGAAACAGCCCACCAAATGACCCGATATCGGAGAGAACGTTTTTATTAAAAGTCGAGCGGGCCAGTTTCTTGATTCTATCAACCGCTTCGTCACCCGCCTGGAGGTTTACACCAGCCGAGGCGTAGTCGATTTTGCTCTGTTTTTCTTGTTCTTCCATAGTCATCGCATATTACCTTTGTTCATTAAAATTGTCAAGCAGTCTCACCCGATTGGGCCGAAATTATGACTGTCATTGGCAACTATGTGACAAATTTATGTCATCGGCTCCCGTTTCATCTTTGGTGATTTTGGTTTTAGGATCGGAACATTTTGTATATATTCAGCATTCAAGGAATTGCAAATCATACCTGTCTTAAGGAGGATTATGTGAGAATTATTAAATTTGTCCTTATTCTCAGCCTGCTGGTCGGTTTTTCCGCCCAACTGTACGCGGATGAGATTAATCTGGACGTTAAGGAAAAAACATTATCGAACGGAATGAAAATTCTGGTCGTGGAAAATCATCTGGCCCCGGTCATGTCAACATATCTCCGTTTTCGTGTCGGAGCGGTCGATGAACATGCCGGCATAACCGGTTGCTCTCACCTCCTGGAGCATATGCTCTTTAAGGGTACCAAAATTATCGGGACGACCAATTTTGAAGCTGAAATTCCGATCATGAAAAAGATCGATTCCTTAGCCGCCCTCCTGCGGGACGAAAATGGGAAACTGCGCAACCCTCTGGCCGGCGGATCAGACGAACGAGTCACCGCCCTGCGGGAAGAGATGGCCGCATTACAGGCAGAGCAGGCCCAGTATATCGTCAAAGATGAACTCTGGGAAACCTATTTGAAAAATGGCGGAACCTCGTTGAATGCCTCAACCGGAAGTGACGGGACGCAGTATTATGTCTCTCTCCCGGCCAACCGGCTGGAATTGTGGGCTTTCATGGAAGCGGACCGAATCGGCAATCTCCAACTGCGGGAATTTTATTCAGAGCGAGATGTCGTCAGGGAAGAACGACGCTTACGGACTGAAACCCAACCGCGGGGTCGCTTATATGAAGCGTTAAACGCCTCGGCTCATTGGGCTTCACCGTACCGCTGGCAGGCGATTGGCTGGGGACCGGATATTGAAAACTATATGCGGGAACAGATTGAAGATTATTTCAAGACTTACTATCACCCCACCAACACTATCGCTTGTGTCGTTGGTGATGTAAAAGCCGAAGAGGTTTTTGCCATCTGCGAAAAATATTTTGGCGTGATTCCGGGTGGGCCGCCCCCACCACCGGTCTTCACCGACAACCAACCACAAATGGGTGAGCGCAAAGTAGAAATCGAATTTGATGCTAACCCGATGGCGATTATCGGTTGGCACATGCCACAAGCGGGACATCCCGATGTGGCCGCTTTGGATGTGCTGTCTGACATCTTATCACGGGGCCGCACCAGCCGGTTGTACAAAAACATTACCGAGAAGAAAATGGGCCGCGCCTCCGCCGGTATATCTTTCTCTCGCTACCCAGATCTGTTTACCTCAAGCATCACCCCGATTGGTGATTACAGCGTTGAGGAAGTGATCGACTCGGTTTACGCTCAGATCGACCGCCTCAAAGATGAGCCGGTTGAAGCATGGGAGATCGACAAAGTCCGTACACAAGTCGATGCCGACTTTATCCGGTCGCTTAACTCCAACATGGGGCTGGCGATTCGACTGGGCAATATGGAAGCGATGGTCGGAGACTGGAACTATCTCATTGATTATCGGGCCGAGATCAAACAGGTCACGCCCGAAGATATCATGCGTGTCGCCCAGAAATATCTGGTCAAGAGAAACCGAACCGTCGTGTCGCTGTTGAAAACGAGTGCCAAAGCGTCCGACAAAACCGCCAACGACCCTAACCTGTAGGAGAATCAAG
Source organism: Candidatus Zixiibacteriota bacterium (assembly GCA_030588275.1). GTDB lineage: Bacteria > Zixibacteria > MSB-5A5 > GN15 > JAAZOE01 > JAUUYJ01. Next base: position 3,179 of record JAUUYJ010000212.1, read on the forward strand.
CTATGCGAAAATTGATGACATATGCTTTGCTACTGCTCTTTTTGATCCCTGCCTATGGGTCGGCTTTGGCCCAGCAGTCGGAAGGATCAAAAATCATCGCCGGATTTGATTACCCGGATATCAAATGGTCGGTCCCAAAAGTCGGTCAGGAAGTATCTCGCGAAGTTCTTGATAACGGCATGATCCTTTTTATGATGGAAGATCATCACCTTCCCCTTTTCAACATTTCGGTCCGCTTCCGATGCGGCGAAGCTTACGAACCGACTAAGCGGATGGCGATTCCTGACATCACCGGGACGGTGATGCGTTCCGGCGGAACAACCAATATCGGCCCCGATTCGCTTAACACCCTTTTGGAATCATTAGGTGCCTCGGTCGAAACTTCAATCGGTTTTGAATCTGGTCGGGCTTCGGTTTCGGTTTTATCCAAAGATATCGAACTGGGGATAAAGATACTGGCCGATATCCTGCGCAATCCGGCTTTTCCCGAAGACAAAATCGAAATCATCAAAGCGCAGTATAAGAACAGCATCAAGCGACGCAACGATCGTCCCGCCTCGATATTGTCCCGTGAGTTTTCGCATCGAATATATGGCGAGCATCCGGAAGGTCGCATCACCGAATGGGCTTATATCAAAGATGTCACGCGCGACGATCTGGTCGCATACCATCAAAAATATTTCGCCCCGAACAATATGATGATGGGAATCACCGGTGACTTTGACGCCAAAGAGGTCAAAAAATTGCTGGCGAAGTACATGGGTGACTGGAAACAAAAAGATATCGAACTCCCCAAACTGGAAAAAGTTGAGAACAAAGCAACCCCCGGCGTTTTTCAGGTCTTCAAAGATATCAGCCAATCAAACATCCGCTTCGGTCACCTCGGTGTCAATTGGGATAACGAAGATCGGTTTGCCATCTCGGTAATGAACTATATCCTCGGCGGCGGATCGTTCACTTCCCGGATGACAACCAAGGTCCGCTCTGATGAAGGTCTGGCCTACTCGGTCGGATGCCGGTATGAAACCGGTAGCCGTGATCTTGGGACCTATTTTGCCTACTGCCAAACCAAATCTGAAACGACCTATAAAGCGATGCGGCTGATGATGGACGAGATCGAGGGGATCAGAGATGGCTTGGTAACCGAAGAGGAATTGGCCTCGGCCAAAGACAGCTACATCAACCGGTATGTCTTTAATTTTACCAGCGCCTCTCAGATCGTTGGACGGTTGATGGGTCTTGAATTCAATGGCCGCCCGGGTGATCTCTTGGAAACTTACATTGGCAGCATTCGCAAGGTTACTCGTAAAGATGTTCTGCGTGTGGCGCAAAAATATCTTAAGCCGGAAGATCTGACTTTTGTTGTGGTTGGCAACCCGGAGAATTTTGACGGCTCGCTTGAGGAGTTTGGCAAGATCACCGACCTGACCCCGGAAGAACCGGTGTTGGATTAGAAAAACTGCGAAGCGATAGCGAGCATTAGTTTTTCTTATCCCTGAGCGTAGCGAAGGGGTTAGAGAGTAGGTCAGCGAGCCCTGCTTTCGCCCAACGGGAGAAAGTTCCGAGTGCAACGAGGAAGCTCCTGACAAAAAGAAACG
>JAUUYJ010000363.1 GCA_030588275.1 Candidatus Zixiibacteriota bacterium
ACCGGAAAAAGGACAGTATCAATTTTATTCGGAACCAGATTTTTGACCTTGGTCCAACTCAATTTTTGAATTTCGCGTTCCATAACACCTCACACAACGGCGTTGCGCCGTTACAAAAAGAAACCCCGATTGACGGGGCAAAAATATCAAAAACATTTTGTGGTCGATACAAAAAAAACGGTATGCTACATGCGACTTAAGATTCTCTCAAGCACTTTTTCGGTTTCCCGGGCCGTATCTTCATCCCCAACCATTCGATATTGATTGATATCCCGAACCAAAAATTCCAGAGTGTCGGGATGTTCGACGGCATACCAAATCTCGGTCTCTTCCCATGACAACCCTTTACTCTCAATATATTCGGTCACCTGAGAATAGATGTCTGCTTCGCGCCAGCGGAATTGGGCCAGCGAAATTTGACAATCGCCGGAGAATCCGATCAGATAATAGCGTCCTTCAACCGTCGGTCCAAAAACGATATCTTTGTTAGCCAGAATTCGGAAGGCATTGACCAGCATTTCGCGCGTTAAGGTTGGAGTGCGACTTCCAATAAAGAGAACATCTTTGTATCCCTGATCAAAGCACCGCTTGAACGACTCCTCCATCTTAATTCCCCAGCGACCCTCCGGGAGTTCAGATGTTTCCAATCGACCGTTGTCAAGTGCAGACTTTTTCTTTTCAGAAACCCGCCCCTTGAGGTATTCCAAAATGGTATTAATCGATTTTCTGGTTTTGTCGGTCGGAGAATAATAAAGCTTGATATCAACATCGGGGATCGAAAGAGCATTGTAAATGCTGTCAGCTACGAATGCCTGATGGAGATAAGAAACATCCTCAGTCGATAGCTGGTCACCCAGTTCCATCGATGAGCCGTCCTCTTCAATCTCTTGAATGCAGATTATCAGGGCGATGCTGTTTTTTCGTTTGGTCACCATCAGTTATCTTCCATACATCAAAATCGACCCTAATATAATTTCAACCGGGGAGCATGTCAAGCTCAGGAATCAGATCATTCATCAAAATCGGCAACATCGTTACACCGTCTCAAACCATCGGTCAGTTCAGTTTTTTCATAAGTTGCAACAGTTTATCCGGTTCAATAACGCCCTGAATCATTTCGATAACCTTTCCCTCTGAATTCAGTAGCAAAGTTGTCGGCAAAGAATAATGCCTGATACCGAACTGTTTCATAAAGGCGACCGACTCCGGCGAGGAAGCGGTTTCCAACTGAATTTTCAACGCCACAAACCGTTTAGATTCGTCAATTATATTACTGTCGCCAAAAGTCTTTTTTTCCAGAACCCGACAATTGGCGCACCACGTTGCCCAGGTATCAATTATAACCGGTTTGTTTTCCGCCTTAGCTCGGGCCAGACCATCGGTAAGATCGGTCTGCCAGGCAATATGATTTTCATTTACCGTTCCGGCAGTTCCGATTCCCCTTGGCATCCAATCGGACGCTGGAGGTAGTATTAGTCCCATCCCCAAAATCGTTCCTAAAATTAGATAGAGAGCAACAATAAAGGCGAGGACACCGACAAATTTCTTGATCCTGAGGAAAAATCCAGAGTCGGGTGCCAGACGATCAAAGCCACCGCCAAACACCGCCAAGGCCAAAAGGACCAAGCCGGTTAAAAGGGCAATCGTTTCGGCTGAAACAACCGTTTGGAGAAAATAGAGAGCCATAATCAACAGGACAAAACCAAAGAACTTTTTGATTGTATCCATCCACTCCCCCGCCCCCGGCAATGCGGTCAACGTCGAAGAGAATGTGGCTATCAGAATGTATAGGGTTCCAAGCCCGACGGCGAAAACATAAAGGATAATAAAGCCAAACAATGGCGATCCGCTGGTTGCCACATAAAGAAGTATCCCGGCTACAAACGGCCCCACGCAAGGTGAGACAACCAAGGCGGCAACGACCCCTAAAATCATCGCCCCTAAGACCCCTCCGGTCGATTTGGCTGTACCCAGTTTTTGGCGAATAGAAGCAGGAACATTTAATTCATATAAGCCAAACATTGAGAGAGAGAAAATCACAAAAACGACCGCGATACCGATAACAACAATCGGATTGGCCAGCCAGGCTCCAAACACCCCACCAACCAGCGAAACG
>JAUUYJ010000204.1 GCA_030588275.1 Candidatus Zixiibacteriota bacterium
CTACACCTGCGGTGTCGGATGCGATGGCTGTACGTCGTTTCACTCAGACAGGAAGTCTAACACCACACCTACGGTGTGGCATAAGTCCCCCACCTGCGGTGTGGTATAAGTGGCGCTAAGTCGCTTCGCTCCGAGTTGGAAGTCTAATACCGGAGCAAAGCTCCGGCATAAAAGCCTGTATGTCGCTTCACTCCTACAGGCTCTAATCCTCTTCATACTCCTTCTTGATTTTGCTCAGGACGTCCGGGTCGGCTAAGGTCGTCGTGTCTCCCAAAAGTTTGCCAATTGCAATATCTCTCAACAACCGGCGCATAATCTTTCCCGATCTCGTCTTAGGCAACTCCGGCGCATTAATAATTCGATCCGGTTTGGCGATAGCACCAATCTTGCGAGCGACGAAATCTTTGAGAATCGAAATCGTTTTATCGTTAAACTCTTTCCCACCACCAAGGGTAACAAAGGCAGCCAAAGCCTCACCCTTAAGATCGTGCGGAATACCAACCACCGCCGCCTCGACAACCGATGGATGCTCCACCAGAGCCGACTCCACCTCCATCGTCGAAAGCCTGTGCCCGGCGGTGTTGATCACATCATCAACACGACCTAATATCCAAAAATATTTTCCCTTGTCGATTTTGGCACCATCACCGGGAAAGTATATCCCCGGCCACTTGGACCAGTACGCATCAATGAACCGCTTTCTGTCCCCCCAAATTCCCTTGAGCATCGCTGGCCACGGTTTGGTCAAAGCGAGATAGCCGCCTCCCTCCTTGACTTCGTTTCCATCATCGTCGAGGATTTTTGCTTCGACACCGGGGAATGTATGCGTCGCCGATCCCGGTTTGGTGGCGGTGATGCCCGGTAGTGGAGTTATCAAAATATTGCCAGTCTCGGTCTGCCACCAGGTATCGACAATCGGGCATTTTTTGCCACCGATAACTTTGTGATACCATATCCATGCTTCCGGGTTGATCGGTTCGCCGACCGTCCCCAACAGGCGCAAAGATGTCAGATCATGCTGACCGGGCCAACTCTCGCCCCATTTCATAAAGGCACGGATAGCGGTGGGAGCGGTGTAGAAAATGTTGACGCCGTAATCTTCGACGATTTGCCACAGCCGATCTTTGTCCGGCCAATCCGGCGCACCTTCGAACATCACTTGAGTAGCGCCACAAGCGGTCGGTCCATACACTAAGTAGGAGTGCCCGGTGACCCATCCAATATCGGCGGTACACCAAAAGAGATCATCCTCTTTGAGGTCAAAGACCAGTTTGGTAGTGGCATAAACGCCGGTTAGATATCCGCCGCAACTGTGCATGATCCCTTTTGGTTTGCCGGTTGTGCCGGAGGTGTAAAGGATAAAAAGCAAATCTTCGGAATCCATATAGGTCGGTGCGCAATAGTTGTCCGCTTCCTGCATCAAGCGATGGTACCAATGGTCGCGGCCCTCTTTGATGCGCAGAAGAAAATCCCCTCGCTTGACGATGACAACATGCTCTATCGAAGGACACTCGGCGATGGCAACGTCGGCATCATGCTTAAGGGGAATGATCTGTCCGCGCCGATAGCCACCATCGGCGGTGACCAAGATTTTTGCCTTGAGGTCGTTGATCCGGTCGCGCAACGATTCGGGAGAAAAGCCACCAAAGACAACCGAATGAACGGCGCCGATCCGGGCGCAGGCGAGGCAAGCGATCATCAACTCCGGGATCATCGGAAGATAGAGGGCAACCCGGTCCCCTTTTTTTACACCAAGTTTTTTTAACACGTTGGCGAATTTGTTGACCTGGCGATAGAGGTCAAAATATGTCAGCGTCCGTTTGTCCCCCGGCTCCCCTTCCCATATGAGGGCCGCTTTGTTTTTGCGCCCCTCTTTGATATGGCGGTCAAGACATGATTCGGTGACGTTTAGTTTCCCACCGACAAACCACTCTGCATCTGGTGCTTTCCATTTCAGACCCTTGCTCCATTTTTTCTTCCAGACCAGCTCTGATGCCATCGACTCCCAGAATTTGACCGGGTTCTTCTTGGCTCGGGCATAGATCTCTTTTTTGGCGTTGGCCTGTTTGGTGAAAGCGGCGGCTGGTTTGAAGAGTCTGTTTTCGGTCAGCAGAGTATCAATTGCGGCGTTTTTTTTTGGCTTGTTCGATTTTTTTGTGGCGGCCTTTTTCGATGGCATTCGTTTCTCCCGGTATCTCGATACTTTTAATTTTAACCTTTAATATATTAGATGGGTCTTTCAGGTCAAGTTTAGAAATTTACCCACTTATACAATCTTATCGATTGGTCGTTTGCCGATCCCGACTATTAGATTTTGATTCAGATAAAAAAAGGGCCCATCCTGCCGGTGGGCCCTTTAATGCTACAGTCCTGCAACGACTGAATTTTTAGAGGACGAGATTTTCCTCTTCATCAGACATAATCGAGTCATTCTGTGTACCGCCACCATCATCGACGATAATATCCTGGTTAGTTGGTGTCACCGGATTTGACGAACAGCCGACAGTTGCCATCATTGTGGCAACGATCATGGCTGAAATAAACCCCATCCAAATCCCATGCTTCCGAAACTTCTTGGCTAATGTACTTTTCATTGACAGCTCCTTCTTTAAATTTTTCCTATCCCTGCGGCCATAATTTTTAATTCCTCATACCATTGCTTCAGAGTTAAGCAACTGATATACCAGATAGTCAATAACGTGGAGATATTCAGATATTATTGCTGTAACTTGTAGTGGGAGAAAAGGATGAATATCTCGCTATTTGCTTGAATATCTTATTCAACTTACTGAGGCATAAATTTTAACAGGCAAATGGAGGGAAATTCCCATACCGTATGGGCCATAGCCATCATTCCATTCAAAGGCCATCTTAACGCTTCCGAGTTGAAAAATCGATCCCGACTTTGCCTTAAATAGTTCTTGACATATCGTGCTATTTGGCTATTTTGCCAAATAACAAAGTATGCAAGGATAAAATGATGACTGTCAATAATCAGGTAAAGCAAAAGTATGAAGCCCGCGCTCGGATAATAAAAGCGATGGGCCACCCCACCCGACTTTTTATCGTCGATGAATTGTCAAAAGGGGAACGGTGCGTTTGCGAATTGCGCGACATGATCGGGGCCGATATTTCAACGGTATCAAAACATTTGTCGGTACTGAAACAGGCCGGAATTGTAGGGGATGAAAAGCGAGGATTACAAGTCTGGTACAATCTCCGCGTTCCCTGCATTCTCAACTTCTTTGGATGTGTTGAAGATGTCCTGAAAGCCAATGTAGCACAGGCTCGAAAGGCTATCACATGATCATGCCAGTCGAGCTAATCTCAACGTTCCTCAGTCGGGAGTTGCACAATTGAACTGGAAAAATGAATGGAAACCATTGGCCTGGATAGTGGCGATTTTTCTTACGTTTTTCTACCTTCCGATTAATAGCCCACGCCTGACCGGAGCTGTTATCGAGGCGTTGGCTCTGGCAAAATGGTACGCCCGTGAACATGTAATACTCTGCCTGATACCGGCTTTCTTTATTGCCGGAGCGATTTCGGTATTTGTCAGCCAGGCATCGGTTATGAAATATCTCGGAGCCAAGGCTAACAAATTTCTTTCATACGGTGTGGCATCGGTTTCCGGAACAATTTTGGCGGTCTGTTCCTGCACCGTTCTACCCCTTTTTGCCGGCATCTATCGAATGGGGGCCGGTCTTGGCCCGGCAACCGCTTTTCTGTATTCGGGACCAGCCATCAATGTTTTGGCAATTGTGCTGACGGCACGGGTTCTGGGTATCGAGTTGGGTATCGCACGGGCCATCGGTGCGATAGTTTTCAGCGTTGTCATCGGCCTTACGATGCATTTCATCTATCGTAAAGAAGAGGCCGAAAAAATCGACGCTCAGATCGGAATGCCGGAACCTGAACAAAAGCGTCCCCTCTGGCAAAATGGCATCTATTTCGGTCTGATGGTTACGATCCTCGTCTTTGCAAACTGGGGCAAGCCAGACGAATCGTCAGGTATCTGGCATATCATCTATTCGTACAAATGGATTATTACCAGCATCGCCTCGTTAGGGTTTGGTCTGATTCTTATTGGATGGTTTAAGCTATCCAAAATCCCGGTCATTATAACCGCATTTGCCACGACAGCGGTAGCGCTGGCTTTCCCGGAGACACCCCTTTTGGCCTTTTCAGCCGGTGTTCTGGGACTGTCGCTAATTTTGTCCCGCAGTAAGGGTGAATCGGGCGATTGGTTTTCGCAAACCTGGGATTTCACCAAACAGATATTACCGTTATTACTCGGTGGAGTCTTGATCGCCGGACTTTTATTGGGACGACCGGGACAGGAAGGGTTGATTCCATCTCAATGGATAGCAAGTTTGGTTGGAGGAAACTCACTGGCATCAAATCTTTTTGCATCGGTGGTCGGTGCCTTTATGTACTTTGCCACCTTGACTGAGATCCCGATTCTTAAAGGGTTGATCGGTAATGGAATGGGGAAAGGTCCGGCATTAGCATTACTCCTTGCTGGTCCGGCTTTATCCCTGCCCAACATGCTGGTTATCAGGTCGGTCATGGGGACGAAAAAAACAATTGTCTTTGTGTCGTTAGTCATTATCATGTCAACTATTACCGGAATTATCTACGGAACATTTTTTTAGAGGAGATAAGTTATGAAAGAGGTCAAAGTACTTGGGCCGGGGTGCCCAAAATGTCAGGAGCTGATGAAGCAGACTGAGCAGGCTATCGAGGAACTTGGATTGGATTGTTCGGTCGAAAAAATCACCGATATCATGGAGATCACTACTTACGGTGTGATGATGACTCCGGCTCTGGTTGTCGATGGCCAGATCAAAGTAGTTGGCAAAGTGCCGTCTCTTGATGATATTAAAGGGATGCTCGGTTAAAATTTTAGAGAAACGATGAGAGGCTAGGATGAAAAAGCTTTCCGTACTCACA
>JAUUYJ010000070.1 GCA_030588275.1 Candidatus Zixiibacteriota bacterium
ACAATGTTGCCGGAATATTGGCCGCTTTAAACGGTAGCCGCCCGGTTAACATTTCGTAAAAGACAACCCCGAGGGAAAACAGGTCACCACGATGGTCCGACTCCTGCCCCTGTCCCGTTTCGGGTGACATATAGCTGACGGTCCCGATGGTCATGCCAACTTTGGTCAGTTGGATATCCTGCTCTGACTTGGCCAGACCAAAGTCAAGAATGCGAACCCGCCGGCTTGGGTCAATTATGATATTGGCCGGTTTTATATCACGATGCGTCAATTTGGATTTGTGGGCCGAAATCAGGCCGTCGCAAATCTGCATCATTATATCAAGGCAGAGATCAATATCGATCTCATGCTTATCAATCATCTCCCGAATTGACGATCCTTCAACATACTCAAGCGCGATAAAAATCCAGCCATCCGATTCAGCCACCTCATAGACGGTAATAATATTGGGATGATTGATACCGCCAGCCAGCCGCGCCTCACGAAAAAACCGCTCTCTAAAAACGGTATCCACAGAAAGGTTGGGGCTTAGAAATTTAAGGGCGATTTGGCGATTGAGCGAATGATCATGCGCTAAATAGACGTCTCCCATCCCGCCCGCTCCCAATTTGCGGATAATCCGGTAATGCGATATCTCAGCCTCCGGGCCAAGGATAACTACCGGTCGGGTCGGATCATCATTTTCTATATCTTCAGACATTTACCATAATTCCCCTATGCCAACTATATACGACAATTGTCGATCTAATCTCAAACAAAATTGATTAATCCCCCGTTTACATTTCAGGTTTCATGGGTTTATTTTGTCCATAATATAGGCTTTCTTTGACCATTTTAAAACAACTTTTGGGCATTACTCAATTAAATATTCAGCTGATTAATCGGAAGGTAGCCATTATTAATATTATGGGCAATCAAATTTTGCCCCATAGGGGTTTACGGTAATAAAACAGATCAACATTCGTAATTGATTAGTCTGATAAGTAGATCAATTGGCAAAAAAAATAACATGATGTTAAAAAATAACGATGTTGCAGGAGGATACCACGTGCGCATTTTAAAATTGTTTCTGTTACTCAGTGCGGTTTTGTTGTTCGGGAGTCAGGTCTTTGGATCGACCCCTGAGATTATAAATTACCAGGGGCGCTTACTTGACGCCGAAGGCCAACCGATTCCTGACGGTAATTACGAAATATCATTTACAATTTTTGATCAGCCTACCGGCGGAATTTCAAAATGGTCCGAAACTCAATTGACCGTGACTGTAACCGAGGGGTTATTCAATGCTGTCATGGGTTCGGTCGTGCCTCTTGCAGACAGCGTTTTCAGCGGACAGGATCGGTTTCTGGAAATATCGGTGGCCGGTCAAATCATCTTGCCCCGAACGCAATTCACGTCGGCCGGTTACGCTCATCGTATCGCAACCGTTGATGGAGCCACCGCGGGAGAGATCACTGGTAAGCTTGAGATTTCACCTACCGATTACTCTGTTCCCGGAAACGCCATCGCGGTACAAAACGATGCCGGAGAAACGGTTTTAGAACTATCGGTTGACGAGGTCGGAAACAGCATGATCTCTTTCTACGAGCCGTTAGATGCCAAGGGATCGGATGCGGCGTTGACCAAATCACTTGATATTGCCGTTAGTGCAACCGGCACCGGAACAATATCTTTCTACGAGCCGCTTGATTCTAAAGATGGCTTCGCATCCCTGTCAACCGCATTGGAATTATCGGTAAATTCCTTTGGCGTCGGTTCGATTTCATTTTATGAGCCGCTTGATTCCAAAGCAGGTCTGGATCATTCCCGAAAAGTCGAAATGACCAGAGCCGGTTTAATCATGTTTGGCGATACCGAAGCTGATACCAGTCTGATTGTCGCCCCCAACGGGGATATCATCGGTCTGGGTCAGATCACCATGGGGCAAAACAGTTCCAGCGGTGTCCAGACATCGGTCCTCGGATTTGACAATGATGCGGCCGGAGATTCTTCCTCAATTGGAGGTGGATCGTTCAACGTCACCACCGGAACCAGTTCGACCATTGGTGGTGGTTTCTCAAACAACGCCGGAGGCGACGGTTCGACCATCGGTGGTGGTAGTGGTAACGACGTTAGCGGAAATTATTCTTCGATTGGTGGCGGGATGGGAAACGTTGCTACCGGAGATTACTCGACGATCCCCGGAGGTCACGATAATTCTGCTGATGGTGCTCACTCCTATTCAGCTGGACATCGCGCCAAAGCTTTCCATAATGGATCATTTGTATGGGCCGATCAGACCGAGGCCGATTTTGTATCGACCGCCGATGACCAATTTTTGATCCGGGCCTCAGGTGGGGTTGGTATTGGGACCGAAACGCCGACCGGACTTTTGGATGTGGTCGGATCAACCGGTGATGGATCGGTCAACTTCCCCGATGATGCCATCGCCTCACCCGAAATATTTGACGAGCCGGGCATTAGTGCTAATCGTGACGCATCGGTTGTGACCTTGATTCAGGGAAGCGCATCGGCTCAGGATGTCATCACGACGACGATTACCATTCCAGCGTCAGGATATATCATGCTGACGGGTGGAGGAATATTTGAGTCGCAGGGAACCTCCAAAAGCAACCAGGCATTTGTTCAGATTGACGAAGCGGTCAACGGTGGGCTGGTGACCCCTTTTTATACCGTTGCCGGTTCGGGAGATCATGACTCCCCCAACACAATTCATTTTTTCTCGGTTGCGACCCAGAGAATATATGTCAAAGATGCTGGCACCTACCAATTCCGCCTCGAAGCGATGGCCAACCCGGCCAATGGTAGCGGTGCGATTTCAAACATAATCAACCCGTACATCACCGCCACATTTTTCCCAACCGCCTACGGGACGGTGACAATCGGGTCATCTTTCTCACGTTAATGGAGGAAAATATCTGATGGAAAGGATAATGATAAATGGTTAATAAGATAAAAAAGCGGTTCGGAATAATACCAATCACTGCCGTTCTTATATTATGCCTAGTGGTTGTCGGTTCGGCCAAAGAGATCAGCAAGGGCACGCCGGTGATAAAGGGGAATGTGATCAAGGAACCGATTGAAGTTCATATTGCCCCGGCACCAATTTTGGATATCCAACCAGCGGTGATACAGGTAATTGAGCCAGAAATAAAATTAGATTCGGCCAGCCAAATCTCAAGCGAAGAGACCTTTGTTCCACAAATGAATTGGGATGCCTTTTCAAACGGTGGCTCGGTCAATGGCAGTTCAACCGATTATCTCCTTAGTGGCACAATCAACCAATCATCGGTTGGAGTGGGAAATACCGGAACGCTCCGATTAGATGCCGGATTCTGGCAGGATTTTTCTAATTTGAATGGAACCTGTTGCGACGTCCCGGGTGATGCCAACTCCGATGCAACCGAGAATATTGGAGATGCTGTATTTCTAATCAGCTATGTTTTTAGAAATGGTGCGGGGCCAAATTGCTATGATGAGGGGGATGCAAACGGGGATTGCAATGTCAACGTCGCCGATGCGGTGCGAATCATATATTATCATTTTAATGATAATCCGCCCCCAATCTGCGGTTGCACCAAATAACGAACCTGCATGTTTTTGTAGCCAGAATAAAAAAGGTCACGGCGTAATTTAAATACTCCGTGACCTTACCAAATTAATTCCTCATAATTCCTCGACAACAAAAACCGATACGAATCAATCAGAAAAAACTATCTTTCCCTTGATTGACTCGTAGCCTTGGCCCTATCTTCCAGAAGCTGTTCACTTCCGACCGCCTGTTCCGGCGAGACATCATACTCTTCCCAATGGAGATACTTGCCCAGATCATCGCCAGTTTTATCAAGCTCAACCTGTATCCGATTAGCCTCGGCCCATTTGTCCTGACGGACTCCGGTGACCTGCCAGGAAACTTCTACGTTAGGCTTATCGGTCCGAATCACAAACTTACCATTGCTAATCTTCTCACCAATTATTGCCTGAGCGAACTCCCCAATTACTGTCAGTTGATACCTGAAATCACGGTTGAGAGCCGAGAAATAATCTGGCATGGACACCGTTGCCTGGCCATTATTGTCGGTGACAATATTTCCATTATAGATATTCATCATGTCTGGTGATTCGACAAAACTATGCTGAAGATATTTATTCTGAGGATCAAGCGGATGATCTATCTTAAAAGCTCCGCCACCTTTGGCAAGAAATCCGGTAATGTTGACACCACCACTAAAATAGCCGGCGTAATTAAAATCGCCTCCATAGGCATAGCCATAAATACCGTATGCACTGGCCCCACCATAGGCGCTGGCCCGAAAGCCGTAGGAATTACCGGCGGTATTTGCCGCATCCCCGACATACGCTCGGCCACCGTATCTGCTGGCTGTACTGGAGAGATTGTTATCAACATAAATAAGATGCGCAAAAATATCTCCAGATCCGGAATTATTATTATCCACAATTGTCAATTGCCCGCGCCTTTCAGCGGCAATATTCCACTCTCTGGATAAAACCAACACATTCGATGTAAATATCGGTCCTACATGCCCTATCAGAACATTACCTGAATTTGCATAGAGGGCACTATCGCCGATTCTGAAAGTACCGTCAAACACATTAGTAGCAGAGAAAGTATTCTCAGCATCTAAACGAGCAATGTTCGACGATAGGCGAGCATCAGCCAGAGTGCCGGAAGTCAGATCTGAGGCGGAAGTCGTTTTGACATGATGCACCGACTGAGCCGAAGAGTGACTGGCCATGTCATCCTGCATAATAACGGTTATGGGCAAACGCCCTTCCTCCAGAGTTCCAGAAGTTAGATCTGCCGCAGAAGTAGTCTTGACATGATGCACTGATTGACTCCCAGCATGGCTGTTCATTTGCGATTGCTGAACAAAATCCAGAGAATTGATGCCATCAAGGTTATTCGCATTTCCGGCCTGGTTAGCATAGGAGGCACTATCCGCCCGGAGAGCATGATAGGCAAACGTTACCGAAGTCATTTTTGTCCGAGGGGCGATCTCCCCGTCAGTCCCGACCGAGATACCTAACCAGTTTAGAGTGTCGCTGAAGAGATTGTGGGGTAAGAACGGTGTGCCGGAACCGAGGTCATAACTAAACAACCCTCCGAGAGTGCTTATGGTCTTGAATCCGCTATTCCACTTTTCATTGGATGGAGAGGTTGCGGAAGGATTGTTCCAGATGATGAATTTTACCTGATAAGAGCCATCAGCAACCGGATCGCCGGAGCCATCGGTCAATATCCCTTGATAACTAATTACCTGTGGCACACCGGCAAAGGCTGTTCCAATAAAAATGATCGTCAGTAACAATGAAATGAGTGTGGTTTTTTGCCACATAGCGTTTCTCCTCTGAGCCAAATTATGTTTGCATGTTTAAATTTATTAGAGCCGGGCTCCATTATTTTGATATAGCTTTGGTTGCATTTACCTAGTCTTTGGATAAAAATCGTTTTAGTAGGTACTTTTCCAATATCGGTAATAATCAGGATAAATCAAGCCATATATCGTTATAAATTATAATCTGATAGGCTATGCCACGACACAAACCACGAACGATTCCTGACGTCGAGTATATTACTTACTAAAAACAGAACTATCTAAATAGATTCTTATAGTTACACCTGTTGGAGATGAACATCTCGCTGAGGAAAAGGTATAGAAACGCCCTGATCATCAAAGGTTCTCTTAACCTTCTCGGTTACATCAAAATAAACTCCCCAATAATCTTCCACTTTGACATAAGGTCGAACAACAAAATTGACCGAGCTGTCGCCCAACTCTGAAACGGCAACCATTGACGGTGGATCTTTCAAAACCCTCTCATCATCGGCGATGATCTGTTCCAAAATCTGCTTGGCCTTACTGATATTATCCCCATAACCTATACCAAACACCAAATCGACACGAAGGAATCCTTCAGCCGAGTAATTGACGATACTATCGCCGGTAACTTTGCTATTCGGTATTATCACTCGCTTGTTATCCAAACTCAGGAGTATGGTATTAAAAATATGTACCTCTTTAACACGTCCAAGATGTCCGCCTGCTTCGACCAGATCACCACTCTTGAGCGGACGAAAAGCAATTAGGAGTACGCCTGAGGCAAAATTTGACAACGAGCCCTGGAGAGCCAGACCAACAGCCAAGCCGGCCGCACCAATGACGGCAATGAATGAAGTTGTCTGAATTCCAAGGGTACTGAGCGCGGCCAGAACGACAAAGACTAAAAGGGTAATCTTCGTCAGGCTGGTAAAAAATTTGCGCAAAGTTTCATCAACTTTGAGCTTAATCAAAAGGCGTCTAACAAACGAAGTCATTAGGCCAACAAAAATGCGACCGAAAAGAAGAATCGCCAGAGAACCGATGATTTTCATCCCATATAGGGCGCCCCATTCTGTGATTTTTTCCAGTACACCTTCCATCGCTATCTCCTTTTTGGAAGTTCTTAAAATTCCCTCTGTTCACCAATTGATCGGTGTTATAAAACCTAAGATATCAAACGAGTAGCCGCAAAGTCCATTTTCATCCATCAATTTACTCAATCTGCTGAAATTTATGTTTGTCTCCACAAAGCGAATTTTGTGTCATATTACATGGTCTGGTATTTTTAAAAATAAAATATAGAGCAACTAGTCAGTAAAATTGTTTCCCTAAGAATCGTTTAAGGATGCAGACGATCCATCAATACTCCCCTGAGCTTGCGACTGGCAGGTGCGGCAGAATCCTAACGACTTGTAATCAATCTCTTCAACATAACTGCTGGGGCGCATCACACAGGAAACCTGATAACAATGAACCAACCCAAGCGTATGCCCAAGTTCGTGGATCGCTTCCTTCTGCAACCGTTTCGACAAGCTAGCCCGATTGGGTGGCAAACCGTAATGCTCATCCCGAAAACGATTGCTTGAGACAACCGCCGCCGTGCCATCCAGATCGGCCTCGCCAAAAACATATGTTAGAATCGGCAAAAACAGATCGAAATCGGTGACACCGATAATTTTTCCCGGATCATCGGTCTTCGTCTGGCGTAGGCGATTTAGTATCAAAGATGAATTCATTTGTTGCCGGACCGGGTCCCAAGTCTCTTTGATACTCAATTGATCTTTTAAGATAACCGCCGGGGCGTGCAAAACCTGAGTGATGGTCGTTGAAAGATCATCTAACAACTGGTCATCATCAAAATGCAAAGGCATAATATGAATAACCACAATTATCTGCGCAGGCCGTATTTTTCGATTTTATTATAAAGTGTTGTGCGATCAATCCCCAGCGCATTGGCCGCCTGCATAATATTACCGCCCGCTTCATCCAGAATCGACTGAATGTGCGATTTTTCAAACGCGCTGAGGCTCTTGTCCTGTGGTTGATGCCTGGAGTTACTGATAATCGGAAGCGATTCGGCTGAGACCTCTTCTCCGACGGCGACAACAACGGCACGCTCAACACAGTTTCTCAGCTCCCGGACATTTCCAGCCCAAGCATGGTTTTCAAGGAGCTCAATCGCTTCGGGTGAAAAGCGGATCAGCTTTTTATTCATACCGATGGTAAACTTCTTCAGCATATGCTTGGCCAACAACAGAATATCGGGCCGTCTTTCGCGCAGCGGGGGAACGTTGACGGCAAAAACATTTAGACGATAATACAGATCTTCCCGAAACTCCCCATTTTCGACCGCCTGTTCCAGATTGCGGTTGGTGGCACAGATAAGACGAAAATCCACGCTAATCTCTTTGTCACCTCCGACACGGGTAAACTGTTTTGATTCGATAACGCGCAACAGGTCGGTTTGCGTCTTGGCATCAAGACAACCAACCTCATCAAGGAAAATCGTCCCCTGATTGGCCATCTCAAGTTTACCCATCCGGCGGTATAAGGCACCGGTGAAGGCCCCTTTTTCATGACCAAAAAATTCGCTCTCGGTCAGGCCGGGTGTCAACCCGCCGCAATTAATCGTGATGATCGGAAAATATCTTCTCGGCGATGCGGAGTGGATTGAGCGGGCCAAAAGCTCTTTGCCGGTTCCACTCTCCCCCCGTATCATGACCGTCGTATCGGTCGGTGCAACCGCTTCGATCAAATCATACACCCGCTCCATAGCCGGACTCTGACAGGGAATCTGGTCATGCTCATAGAAATCCTGAATCCGATCCTTGAGGCGAGCATTTTCGGAGACCAACTCTTTCTGCTTCATAATCTTTTCGACAAGATGGATCAGATAATCGGGATCAACCGGTTTTGTGACGTAATCATACGCACCATCTTTAAGAGATTTTACCGCCGACTCGACTGAGGAATGAGCCGTAATCATAATTGTTTTGATCTCCGGATCAATCTCTTTAATCTTTCTATTTAGTTCGGTCCCATCCATCCCAGGCAGTTTGATATCCAAAAAAGCAATATCCCACTTCCCCGGTTTTATTTTTTTTAACGTTTCCGTGGCATCGCCAGCTGAGTCAACGCGGTAGTTAAATTCCTTGAACCATTTTGTCAAAGAATCCCTGACGCTCAATTCATCATCGACGATAAAAATCCCAACCGATTTATTATTCTTGACTGCCACGACTTACTCCTTCAGTTTGGTTGCCTCAGCATCTGTTGCATGATCCCGGTGACCTTTTTCCAAACGCCGGGGGAGTACAATAATAAACGTCGCTCCCTGACCCGGCAAAGACTCAACCTCAATTCGACCCTCATGCCGCTTGATAATTCCATAAGCAACTGATAATCCAAGGCCAACCCCATTTCCACCTTTTTTATCTGAATAGAATGGTTCAAAAATATGGGGCAGATGATCGGGGGAGACTCCTTCACCGGAATCATTAATTCTGATATATATATGATCTTTTTCAATCGACAATCCGACCGTCAAAATTCCGCCATCCGGCATCGCCTCCACAGCATTGACCATTATCGCCAAACAGGCCTGATGCATCTGATCTTTATCGCACATCGCCTCGATCGGGTTATCCGGGATAGCCTCTTTCAGTGTAATGTTGTTCAGTTCCAAATGATGATGAATCAACTGCAGGCAGTGAGTCAGGATTGTCTGAAGATTCCGGTAGGCGAATTCACCCATCTGGCGCTTGGAAAACAGTAATAAATTCCGCACAATATTGCCACAGCGCATCGTCTCTTCACTAACCATTTGCAGATCATCCCGGATAGAGAGCATCTTTTCCGGAGAGGGGTTTTGGTCCTCCAACCGTTTAAGAGTCAGACGGGTGTAGGTAAGAATTCCGGCCAGAGGGTTATTGAGCTCGTGGGCAACGGTCGCCGCCAATTTTCCCAACGAAGCCATCTTTTCGATCTGTATCAGTTGCGATTGAATATGTTCCAACTCTTCAGTTTTTTCTTCCACCTTTTGTTGCAAGGTGTTGGACCATTCGGTGACCTCTTCTCTGGCTTTCCTTAGCTTTGAAACCATCAAATTGAAGGAGCCAGCCAGCTTGCCCAACTCATCCCCACCCCCCATCCGTGTGACAGAAATGCTATATTCCAGATTACCCATAGCGATCGCTTTGGTTCCTTCGCTTAGGCTCAGAACCGGTTTGCGAATTTGGGTCCAGATCAGATAACCGACAACCATAAGAACCGTAATAACCAAAACCGCCGAGGCGATCACAATATTTCTCTGACTCCGGGCAATGTCGGCATCGACAGCATCTAAAGACATCTGGACATCCAAAATCCCCAGGATAAATTTCTCATCAGAAGACTGATGGCAGTCGGCCCCGGAGCAGGAAGGTTCATTCACAATCGGGTTAATTAAGGACAGAATCCGCCGTCCGCTCTCAGTTGTTGTAATCCGAAGCCGCTCTTTTGAGGCCAAATCTTTTAAAGGTTCAGTAGCGGCGTGGCAAACCTGACATTCCGTGGAACCGATGGAGACTTCAGAATATTTTTCCTCAAGATTGGTGGAATACATTATCCGGCCACATTTATCGTAAATGCGGATGACCTCAAACCCCTGCATTTTTTCAAAATTTTGAAATATCTGATCGATATCCCCTTTGCGATTGATCAGCATGCTATAATGAATGGAATTTTTAATCAGGTCGGTCGTTTGGAAAG
>JAUUYJ010000365.1 GCA_030588275.1 Candidatus Zixiibacteriota bacterium
GTGCGGTAACGAATTGGCTTGACATTCGGGCCGGATTGGATAACTTGGCCCGATGATGGAGGAAACATTATAGCAAATTGGTTAATGTGATTTTTTACTGTGTTCATATCTGGAGAAGTTTGCATATTGTACCGCAACCGGTTTTCGCGGCCGGCTGACGGTATTTTTTTTTGATTTTCTTTATTATTTTTGATTTTTTGTGGGAAAGGAATCGGATGCGAAATAGCGGAATAAGATTATTATGCGGCTTGGCACTTCTGGTCGTTTTTGCAACTCCGGGATATGGCTGGAAGCAATTTTCAGCCGATCAGCCGGATACCGGTCTGACCGATCATTCCTTTGTCGATATTATGTATCATGACGGCATCCTTTGGGTTGCATCCGGATCTGGCCTCAGCTATTCATCCGATGGCGGGCAAAGCTGGTTTACGCATAACAGCTCAACCGGAATGAGTTCTGATGAACCCTCGGCGATGTTTGGCCGACCGGGTCAGGTTTGGGTGGCCGGTTCCCACTTTGAAGAATTTGAGGGGTTTCTCTTTCCGTTTGGCAATGGTCTTGATATGACGACCAACACCGGCGCGACCTGGCAATCTATCACTCCTCCGGAAACTAACAATTTTGCCAAAGTAGTTTACGATTTGGACGGTGATCTTAGAAGCACCTACGCCGCCAGTTTTCATGGTGGCCTGATTGTTTCGCATGACGATGGGGTGAGCTGGAATCATCTGTTCTACACGCCGTTTGATTCTGCCGATTGGGCCGCCGACGAATGGGCTGATCTGGAATCGGGCAGGTATTATTCCTGTGCCGTTGATAGTTTTCATTCCGATACCGGGGTCGTGTTTGGCGGGACGGCGGCTGGCATACACAAATTTTTGCGCATTCCGAAGCGGGTCAAATTGGGCGGAAACAACATTCAGGATATCCTTGAGGTTGGCTCATTCATTTATATGACGCACGAAAGTGGTATCAGCCAAGCGGTTTACACTCAGACCGACACAACAACATCATTGACCAACTATTACACTTCCGATACCCTCAATGGATTGGGAGGGATGAGATCGACCCGGTTAGTCCTTTTTGGAGATAAGGTCTGGACAGCAATCTTTGACGAGGCTGATACGTCGCTTCGTACCGGTCTCGGTTTATACTTCCTGAATCGTCCGGCAGATTCTGCCTGGGTGGAGATGGAGGAATCGACAACCGGACCGTCTGACCTTTGGGCCAAGCATCCAGCCAGTTTCTTTGAAGGGACCAATGGTGGCGTCTTTGATTTTAAGACGTACAAAGATTCCATCTTCTTTATCGCGGCGGGAGATAGCGGCGTTTTTCACTCACTCGATTCGGGGCAAACCTGGCAAAGGTTCTATACCGATTCAACCGACACCAATCAGGCTTCGCGTCGCAACCAGGTTTATTCGATTGATATGGCGGCCGACAGTATTTTCCTGGGCACCAAGGCTGGGCTCGTGCGGGCTCCGGCAAGTGTGGGGCCGTTTGTTACCGGGACCGATACCTTATTAACTTTTGCCGAAAGTGACAGCACCGGTTCATTTGTCTCACTGGTTCGCCGAAACGATGGAACCGGCCTCGGTTCCTTTACCTGGCTGGGTGTCGAGCCGATTGATCCCGGTTCCGATTCGGGCGATTATGCCGCAATTATGCTTGATACCAACGCCGCCGAAATCGTCGGAATATTTTCAAGTATCCCCAACGCACCAAGGGCGGTTATAAATAATTTTATCGTTACCCTTGATCGTACTTTTATCGCAACCGATATTGGCCTGTTCATCAGCCCCAATCCACCGAGGTTTGATGTCGGATTTGAAAATCCACCCGTCAAGTTTGCCGTTTTGGATACAACTTCCGGAAGAACGCTCAACAGTTTTAAATTTTACGATGCTGAATTTATCGGGTCGCGACTTTTTACAACCTCTTCCAACGGTTTTGGATATTTGGTTGATACGACCGGGTTACAAAAAAATGATTGGCGGATATTCCGAACCAATACCGATCCCCTCGCACACGACCTTGCAATTGCCCGCACCGTTGACAATTCCGATCTGCCGGGAGATTGGGTTGTGGCGCTGAATA
>JAUUYJ010000243.1 GCA_030588275.1 Candidatus Zixiibacteriota bacterium
TCGAATCATCGCTGATAAGAGACAAGAAGATGTTCGAGTTTGACGAGGAGTTGTACTATGCCATCGACGAGCGGGAACATTCGATCAACCTGACCGATAATGGCCGGAGCAAATTCCCCAAAGATATCCAGGAGCTGTTTGTAATTCCCGATATCTCTATCGAACTGTCCGCTCTTGAGGGGGACGAAGATATCTCAGCCGCCGAGAAGGCCAGAAAGTCTGACGAGATTTACCGTC
This sequence comes from Candidatus Zixiibacteriota bacterium, assembly GCA_030588275.1. Taxonomy (GTDB): domain Bacteria; phylum Zixibacteria; class MSB-5A5; order GN15; family JAAZOE01; genus JAUUYJ01. The sequence goes on from JAUUYJ010000243.1 coordinate 238, forward strand.
TTCATGGGATGCGCTCGGAAAAGGTTCACAATATCAGCCAGCTTCTTAAAGCTTATTCGCTGTATGAAAAAAATATCGAATATGTCGTTCAGGATGGCAAGGTTGTCATCGTTGATACCTTTACCGGGCGCTTGATGCAGGGACGGCGCTATTCCGATGGTCTGCATGAGGCACTTGAAGCCAAAGAAGGGGTCAAGATTGAATCGCAGACCCAAACCCTGGCGACGATTACGATCCAGAATTATTTCAGGATGTATGATAAACTGGCTGGGATGACCGGTACCGCCGAAACCGAAGCGGCCGAATTTGTCGATATTTATAAGCTTGACGTGGTCGTTATTCCGACCAACCGTCCGATTGTGCGTGATGATGTGGAGGATCATATCTACCGTACTCGCAAAGAAAAATATAAGGCGATTATTGAAGAGCTGGTCCGCCTGCATAATCTTGGTCGACCGGTTCTGGTCGGCACCGTATCGGTTGAGGTCTCAGAAGTCCTCTCCAAGATGCTCAAACGAGTTGGCGTTCCTCATAATGTTTTGAATGCTAAAAGGCATCAGCAGGAGGCGGAGATCATCGTCTCAGCCGGAAAATTGGGTGGGGTAACGATAGCGACCAACATGGCCGGGCGTGGCACCGATATCAAATTAGGGGAAGGGGTTGTCGATGCCGGCGGCCTTCATATCCTCGGAACCGAGCGGCATGAATCGCGCCGGATTGATCGCCAGTTACGAGGGCGAGCCGGGCGGCAGGGTGATCCCGGATCATCCCAGTTTTTCCTGTCACTTGAAGATGACCTGATGCGCCTCTTTGGATCGGACCGCATGGCAACGGTTCTTGACAAACTCGGTTTGCAGGAGGGGGATGTCATCGCTCATCCGATGATCTCCCGCGCTATCGAACGGGCCCAGAGAAAAGTTGAGGGAAACAACTTTGCCATCCGGAAAAATACTCTCAAATATGATGATGTCATGAATAAACAACGGCAAGTCATCTACGACCGCCGCCTCCAAGCCCTTGAAGAAGAAAATATTAAAGACAATGTTTTTGAGCAGGTTGATTACACCATAGAGGCGTACATTGAAGAGGCTTCGGCTGGCTTGGAGTATGCCGAAGATTGGAACTTCGACCTTCTGAAGCAGAAACTTCTGATGGCCTTTATGCTCGACTTCAGGATTGGACCGGAAGAGATCGACGGCTTATCCAAAAAGTCGCTCTTTGACCATATCAAAAAAGCGGTCACCCTGATTTACAATAGCAAAGAAGAGATCTATGGATCGGAAATGATGCGCCGGCTGGAAAAATTTGCGACGTTGGTGACAATCGACCAATTCTGGCGCGATCATCTTAATGAGATCGAAGAATTACGAACCGGTATCGGCCTGCGCAGTTATGGACAACGCGATCCGCTGTTGGAGTATAAGAAGGAAGCGTTCAATATGTTTACCAACGTCATCGACGAGATTGATCGGGAGACGGTTGGTAAGGTATTTCGGATGCAGATCAACGTCCCGGAAGAAAATAAAGGCCAGCGCGCACCGGTCCATATGGAAGCAAGTCATGTCGAAACAACCGGTTTGGCCTTTGCCGCCGCCGGTCAGTCTGGCCAAGCTGGCGGAGATAATATGGCCAGCCCAATGGCCGAAGCGTCCAAGCGTGGTAAGATAGCACCGATTAAAAGGGAAGAACCGAAAGTTGGCCGCAACGACCCTTGCCCATGTGGTTCGGGAAAAAAATACAAGAAATGTCACGGCAAAACATAAAAGTGAAAAACGGGAAACGACGCGGCCTGATTATCTGCACTCTGCTTGTAATCATCCTTTTGGTAACATCCTGTTCCGACGACGATGATCCAGCTGTTAACATCCCGCCGATACTGTCGGTCACGCCGATTGATATTTCGGGGCCGTACTTCCCCTCCGATAGCAGTTATGGTGACATGAAATTTATCTTCCCGGTCTTGACGCCATTTGGCCTACAGTTGGAACAGTTTCAATATTCCCCCGGGTTTGAATATTTCACAAAAATTGACGCTCCGGTTCGGGTCGTTACCCGAGGCATAATCGAAGCCATCGTGGCCAATCCGCAGTTAGAGGGAGATTGGGAAGTGCACGTGACATCACTCCCGGGTGCCAACTACACAATCATTTACGATCATGTCCTAAACGTCAATTTCCTGGAAGGGACACCGGTTGAGGCGGGCGAAACGCTGGGAACAGCAGGATTCTGGAACGACGATATGGGACGGACCGTACTGCAAGTCAATTTATATTCAGACAATCAGACCCGGGCCCTTTGCCCGCTTGAATTTGGTGACTCGACCTTTTTGGCACAACATAAACAACTGCTGAGTGAATATAACGCCCGTTTTCCCAATGCAACCTATGACACTCTTTGTCTGACCGGCCCGATTATCCCGTAAATCTACATCACCCAGCGACAGAGCATCGCCGCCAAAAACGCCGCCGGGTTACCGATGGCATACCCGATCATCGCCATCAATATAGAAACCGGAACCAACGCGCGGTTATGATGTGCGGCAACGATTGGAGCCGATGCCGCCCCGCCAATATTGGCCGCCGATGCGATGGCGGCAGTATGAACGTCAACTTTGAAGAGCCGAGCCGCTCCGAGTAAAAAGGCACCATGAATGAATATCCAGATATAGGCACCCAGCAAAAACCAAAACACTTCGACGCTCAGGTTTGACAAATCTGCTTTGGCCCCCATCTGGGCTACAAACAGATAAACCAAAGCCATCGACAATGGATGCGAGCCGGGGATGTTCCGAGCGGCGGTGAATGATAATAAGATTCCGAGAATTGTTACCATCAGAATTTTGTAAGTCTTGGCGGAGATGATTGTCGTCACACCCGGTTGGGCCGCCGATGAGGTGACTGTCACCTCTTCCCCAATCCCAAGAGCCGTGACAACGACAGCCCCCTGATCTGAAGCGGTCGTCACAAATTCTGGCGTTAGTGTAGAGATATTTATATCGGTCGGAATATCGGCCAGCGACAGATTACAGATGATACGACGATTATCATCGGTTTTGATAATCATCTCCAAATCAGCTTGATTGCCAACAGAAGTACTTTTGATATCAACCCCGATAACATTTATATCTTCGGCGACATGGATTGTGGAAAAAAGTTTGTTTTGGTCAAAATTATTCTGAAACGAAGAAATCGTTATATCGTCGGTCGTCGTCACCTTCGGGATTAGAGGGGACAGCCAACTGGAAAAGGTCGTCACGGCAAAGCCAAAAAAGACCAGATACAGAATATGTCGCATCTCTATTCGACCCTTGTCAAGGGTCAGTTCCTTAGCCGCCTCCTCCATTTTGGCCAAACGGTTTTTATCAACTCCGGTAAACCGGGCAAACCATCCGGATAACGATTTGGAGGCGAGCATCAACGGTAACCAGATCAGATAGACAACATTGTCAGCAATCAAAGCATATCCATACTGAATTGATTCGTCGCTCAGTCCAACCATTTGGGCAGTTGCAAACATATTCCCGGTCCCGCCGATCCAGCTTCCTGCTAAAGCACCAAACCCTTTCCAGGCCTCCGGCGACAAGCCGGATTTGACAATAAAGATCGCTATCGGCGCTCCGATAACGACGCCGAGGGTCCCCAAAAGCATGACAAATATCCCCTTGCCCATAACTCGCACGGTCGCCTTGAGGTCAATATTAAGGAGCATAATGGTCAGAAACATCGGCAGGAGATTATCTCCCATAAATGTATAGGCGGCGGACCGATGCGGAATCATTCCGGTGTTGGAAAGAATTACTGGAAAGGTGTAGATAAAAATGAGGGGTGGAAAGAATTTAAAAACCTTCCAGGAAGTTTTCTTCTCGAGCCAAAAGAAAAAGGATGCGA
>JAUUYJ010000112.1 GCA_030588275.1 Candidatus Zixiibacteriota bacterium
CAGGAAGTTGACGTAGATACCCTGAGCCGTTTCGGGACGAAGATAAACAATGTTCGCTTCCGACTCGACCGGTCCCATGAAGGTCTTGAACATCAGATTAAACTGCCTCGGTTCGGTCAGTTCGCCGCCGCAATTAGGGCAACTCTCGGCAGATTCAAGTTCATCCTCGCGAAAGCGGGATTTACATTTTTTGCAATCGACCAGCGGATCGGAGAATTCACCGACATGACCGGAAGTGTGCCAGACCTGGGGGTGCATCAGGATCGCGGCGTCGAGACCTTCGATGTCCGGTCTCTTGTGGACCATCTCGCGCCACCAGAATTCTTTGATATTTCTTTTCAGTTCTGCGCCGAGTGGACCATAATCCCAGCAGGCGTTGATGCCACCATAAATTTCGGACGAAGGAAAAACGTAACCGCGCCTTTTGCAGAGCGATACCAGCTTATCCATAAATTCATCTTTGATTTTTTTCTTCTTTCCCACGTGAGGCTCCTTTTGTCCGGCTCAAACGCCGTAAGCTTTGACGGCGCGGGCCAGTTTATCCAGAAAATCGAACGATTTCAAATTTTTCATACTTCCCGAATGATATTTCAACAATGCCGTCAATAGATCGACAAGGATGTGCAAATCATTCACCGAAACTATAGTCTGTGACGCTTCCTCCAACGACGATTTCAAAAGCCTGTCGGCTAACCGAAAAACAGAAGCGGAGATTCCAACCAGCTTTATGCCATTCAGGTCGCTCTGACGACAATGAGCGCAAACAACTCCGCCATGCTCAATACTCAACATCACGGAGGCATCAGGTTTTTCCGGCTCTTCGATCGCCTTTCCACAGACGGCGCACCCAACCAGGTTGGGGCGATATCCGAGGAGCGAAACAAGGCGCAATATATAACCGGCAAAAAGCCCCGGCAAACGCTTTTTTTCAACTGAGTTGGTCATTCGCAAAAATGACAAAGTAATTTGGTAGCAGGCCGGTTGAGGGTCGTTGTCGGTTAACAGGTTGGCCAACAGTTCCAAAGCGGCCGAGGCGAAAGTTAGTCGCCCCAGTTGGCCATCTTTTTCAAACATGAAAACTTCAACCGGGTCGACGTCGTTTAAATGACCGACTGATGATTGGTCTTTGATGTAGCAGGAAAATTCGAGCCGGGCAAACCTGAGGGGACGGCCACGTCGTCCGTTGATTCGTCGCGATCCTTTGATGCTAAGCGTTAGCCGGCCTCGGTCGGGGGTGAAAATACCGAGCATTTGCGACGACTCCGACCAGTTGGCACCTGACAGGATAATCCCTTCAGTTTTTACCAAGCCCATGTTACTGGGGGGAGGTCTTCAGGTGATAGATGGTCTCTTTTGGTCTCGAATAACCGTATTTGGTGCGGGCCAGCCATTCGACAAAATGCGGGTCGGATTTTACCCGCTTGAGAGACTGCGAATAATCGGCCGCTTCGGCAATAAGGTTCATCTGCTCCACTTGGAGGCGATCCCGTTCCTGAGACAGGCGGTAGATACGAAACAGTCCGTAGTCACCGCCACAAAATAGATACACGACGTAAATCCCAGCCAGATATAGGAGGAGGTGGACAGTTTTTCGCTTGAAACCGTATTCAAACTCCGATAACCGACCAATCAGTTGGCGGGTTACTTTTTTTCTCAGCTCGGCACTGTTCATCAGGTCAGTCGATTATTTGTTTAGGTTATAAAATACTCCGTCGCCTCGATATTCGGCGTTATCGCTCAAAATCTCTTCAATGCGCAGGAGTTGGTTATATTTGGCTATCCGGTCGCTCCGGCAGAGTGATCCGGTTTTGATCTGACCGGTCCCGGCGGCGACAACAACGTCGGCGATGGTGGAGTCTTCGGTCTCTCCGGAACGATGCGACACGACGGCGGTGAATGATGCTTGCTTGGCCATCTCAATAGTTTCAAGCGTTTCGGTCAGGGTTCCAATCTGGTTCAGTTTGATTAAAATCGAGTTGGCCGATTTCTCTTTGATACCACGCGCCAATCGTTTTGGGTTGGTGACAAACAGGTCATCCCCGACAATCTGGATTTTTGAACCGAGTTTTTCGGTCATCAGTTTCCAGCCATCCCAGTCATCCTCAGCCAGTCCGTCTTCAATCGAAATAATCGGGTAATTATCAACCAGGTCGGCGTAAAAATCGATCATCTCCTCAGAGGTCAGTTCTTTTCCCTCAGCCGAAAGGACATACTTTTTCTTTTCCGCATCATAAAACTCTGTCGATGCCGGATCGAGAGCCAGTTTGATATCTTCACCCAGTTTGTAGCCCGATTTTTCGACCGCTTCGACAATAACATCAAGTGCTTCCCGGTTCGATTTCAGATCGGGTGCAAAGCCACCTTCGTCGCCGACGGCAGTATTGTAATTTTTCTTTTTGAGGACTTTTTTCAAAGCTCCAAAAACCTCAACACCCATCCGCAACGCTTCGGAAAAAGTTGGCGCGCCGACCGGCATAATCATAAACTCCTGCAGATCGACATTGTTGTCGGCATGCTTGCCGCCGTTTATAATATTCATCATCGGCACCGGCAGGAGGGTGGTATGTGCCCCACCGATATATTCGTACAAAAATCGGCCGGATGATTCGGCGCAAGCTTTGGCGGTTGCCAGGGAAACACCAAGAATAGCGTTGGCTCCCAAGTCTGATTTGGATTCGGTTCCATCAAGGGCAATCATAAACCGATCCAAACGAACTTGATCAAACGGGTCGAGGCCTGCCTCTAAAATAGCCGGGGCGATTTTGTTATTTATATTGTTGACCGCCTGAGTGACCCCTTTTCCAAAATAACGATCTTCGTCGCCATCACGCAGTTCGACCGCTTCGTGCGCACCGGTTGAGGCACCGGATGGAACGGCGGCCCGTCCGAGGGTGCCGTCTTCGAGCATGACATCAACTTCGACTGTTGGAGTGCCACGAGAGTCGAGGATCTGGCGCCCGGTTATATACAAGAAATCTGACATTCGATTTTCCTTTCACCTACAGAAATAATCTCTGAAGCATAAAATTTAATAAAAGTTTAAAAAAATTTATCAAAATCAAGAATGGACGGCAAGTCAAAAACAACTAAAGAGGCACAATTCAAAAGTTGACCTAAAACAGTCAACAAATTATTATGGCGACAATGATGAAGAGGTTAATAATATCGATTTCGCTCTTGGTGGCGATCCTGACTCAACCGGTTTTGGCCGAACCGCTCGACGACAAATTACGGGCGACACAGTCGGATATTAAGGTTTTGTGTCTTGCTTCAAAAGCGAGCGAAATTCAATGGGGAGCCCTTTTATATCTCAATCAAAAGTACGGGTGTGAGATATTTATCGGTCTCGTTAATCAGTCACCCAGTTTTGGATCGCTTCAGTTTTCAACAACCGATGGCCAATTCCATTTGGGTCGTTTTGGTCGGTCGGCGGATGATACAACGGGGCAGATGATTGTTGATTCGATAATCTCAAATCTCTTCGATGGCTATTATCCCGATCTGGCGATTTGTGGTTTCAATAATTCGGTCGATTCGGCCAATTTGGTCGATCTTTTGTTGGCTATTCGGGAAAAGTCAAGCGAGGACTCAACCAGCTTGACCAGTTTGCAAAAAATATTTATCGAAACAAATGATGAAGCCAAGGGGCTGATTCTATTCAACGATAGAGAACTGTTCCGAAAATATTCGGACCGCGCCAACAATGTCGCATTGGAGTTGGAACTGACTTTGAATTATTCGGATCGACCACTGCGCCGCTACCAGAGATTTCAACGTCCCGAACAGGCTTTGTCAGAAAATGATTTTATGTCCGGATTTGACAATTTCCGTCTGCCCGATCTGGTTGCTCAGTATTATATCGAAGGGCCGGAACGAAAAAATATCCTAACAAGAATATCAAAATTCAGGTCGTTTATTCGAAGCGCTCAACGGGTTTATCTGGAGCGGTCGGAGCGGCTCCGTTTCGTTCTGGCTGGCTTGAAGGAGATCACCTATCTGGAGGATCAGATGCGCGCCAGGGCGACCAGTGATCGGAAGGTGGCTCTGGCGGTATGGGCTTTGGACCTCAAAAAGAAGACCTATATTGCGGCATCCGAGGCGGTCGGGCTGGATTGGAAGGGGCATCTGGAGATGCGCCAAACTCCGTTTGGCAAATCGGGCCGCTTGATGATCGACCTTAAATTGACCGGACCGCTACCGGTGGAACTGTCTTTGTTTAAGTTTCATCCTGGAGCTGGCCCGGCCATTACGGTTGATTCGATTTCTCATGAGGTGATGCCGCATCAAAGGTTTTTCCGCAATTACCAGATTGATCTGTCCAATCTTGATCTATCCGGTGCCATTGGTAACTCTCTTCTTTTTTCGGTTGAGGTTATCGTCGAAAAGGTCGCTTTAAATCTGTATTTGCCATATTCTGAATTCCAGGAAAGTCGAGTCGGAATACAATTTTTGCCGGGCTACGCATTCTTGCCCCCTTTTACAAATAAAGATAATCAGATAACCGCATTGGCCAAAACGTTTGACTGGCAGATTAAGATCAGCAAACCATTTGAGGGTGATTTGGATGGTCGCTTGCTGATCGACAAACCGGACGCGATTGTGGTTGGATCGTATAACAAAAATATTCATATCCCGGATGGGGAAACGTCACAATATATCAATATCTTTTTGGCTGCCGGACGCTCGATTGATTACGACCTCAAAACTGTAACGGCTCGTCTTGAGGTTGATAAAAAGAAGGTGGCCGAATCATCGGCTCAGGTTCGAGTGGCTCGATTTGAAGTTCCCACATCCAGAGATATTGCCTTCATTCCCGATCCGGACGGTAAGCTTGAAGATCTTCTGCGAGTTGCTAATCTTTCGATGCATGCCTTGACGACACACAGCCTGATTCGAGCCAATCTGGATGCGTACGATCTGATAATTATTGGGCGTGGCCCGACCGAATTTTATTCCAATCTTCGGGCGACCGGTGGGCGACTTCAGGAGTTTGTCAAAAATGGGGGAGAGATTATAATATTGGGACAGCCGTTCGGATGGCCTCATAATATTTTTGATTTCCCGATGTATTGTGCTATCGGAGCGGGGGAGATTGAGCCTCGCTTGATTTCTCCAAAGCATACCATTTTTAACCGACCGTACAATATTGCTCCCCAATCAATCCTGAGTCAGGCGACCGGCTCGTTGATTACTTACCCGGCAATAATAAGTGCCGGGGCGGAAATCGTATCGGTGCGGGAACATGGTAGCCTCATACGGGTTGTACAGATCGGCGATGGACATATAATATATTGTGGTTTGCCGATACTGGAAATGGTTGGCGAATTAAATGTTGAAGCGATTCACTTAATGGCGAATTTATTGAACTTTGGCGATGGCAAATAAATCTAACGGACGTTTTGTCCACCTTATCCCCATACTGAAAAAGTACAAAGGGTACCTCTGGGTCGGTGTCTCTGTTACTTTGGTTGCCAATAGCCTGATGCTGATTGTTCCATATTTAATCAAGCTCGCTTTTGACCTTGTTGATAATGCGCATAAATCCGGCCTGCCGCTTACGGAGTCTGATCAGCAACTACTTCTGAAATACTGCCTTTATATGATTGGTTTGTCGGTTGTAGGTGGAGCATTTCGGTTTGTGATGCGGCGGACGATTATCTGGCAATCGCGCAAGGTTGAGTACGATCTGCGGGCGACCCTTTTCAAAAAGTGGCTGGCTTTAGACAACAGTTATTACGACGGGAGTCGTACCGGTGAGATGATGGCTCTGGCGACCAACGATATGGAAGCGGTTCGGATGATGGTTGGTCCCGGCATCATGCACAGTTTCAACGCCTCGATCTCAACCGTTGTGGCGATCTGCTTTATGCTGACATTGTCACCCACGTTGACGCTGGCAACGATTTTGCCCATGTCCCTTTTGGCCCTTTCGGTTAATCGACTGGGGAGCTTGGTTCATAAACGGTTTTTGGTTATCCAGACTCATTTTGCCGCGCTGACTTCTCAGGTTCAGGAAAATATGGCTGGAGTAAGAGTTATCAAGGCGTATCGGCGCGAAGATTCGGAGACCAATAGTTTTGGGCGGATGTCCAAAGAGTATGCCGATTTGAATCTGGGGATGATGCGGGTTTATGGCCTCTTTCATCCGATGTTGTTTACCATTGTTGGAGGCGTCAGCCTGATGGTCGTCTATGTTGGCGGTCAGGAAGTTATTGCCGGAACCATTACACTGGGAACGCTGGTTGCCTTTTTAGGCTATCTCTCCTGGTTGGTGTGGCCGATGATGGCGACCGGATGGGTAGTATCTTTGTACCAGAGAGGGATGGCATCGTTGGGACGGATTAACAAGGTGCTTGATGCCGAACCGACCGTGGTTGACCCCGGTGCAGAGGCAGGTACAGAATATCAGGTATCTGGAAAGATAGAATTTAAAGATCTCACTTTTGCCTATGCCAAATCAAAAAGTGGTGATGCAAAGCCGGACAATGTATTGTCCAATATCAATCTGACGATTGAACCGGGGACCAGTTTGGGAATAACCGGCCCGACCGGTTCGGGGAAATCAACTTTGGTTTCACTCATACCGCGCCTGTACTCGGCCCAGCCGGGGATGGTCTTTGTCGACGATCGAGATGTCTGCGACTGGCCACTTGAAAAACTCCGTGGTGGCGTTGGGTTTGTTCCGCAGGAGACATTCCTGTTTTCCGACACGTTGGAGGCGAATATAAATTTCAGTTCCCGAGTTCAGTCGGAGATCAGCACAACCGAGGCGGCTCGCTTGGCGGCGTTGGATAGCGAAGTTGAATCGTTTCCTTACAAATACGAGACAATTTTAGGCGAACGGGGAATCACTTTGTCGGGGGGGCAAAAGCAAAGGACCGCTTTGGCGCGAGCGATAATGAAGCAACCGGCAATTTTGGTTTTGGATGATGCGACCAGTTCGGTGGATACTGAGACTGAGGAAAAAATATTTGACTCATTAGAAGAAGTCTTTCCGGGTCGGACGTCGATTGTGATCTCGCACCGAGTCTCAAGTTTGAAAAACTGTGATCTTATAATTTATCTTGATAAGGGTCAGATCGTTGAGCAGGGGAATCATGATGAGTTGTTGAAATTAAAGGGTGCTTATGCCGGTCTGTATCGCTTGCAACTGATGGAAAAAGAATTGGAGAGTATGTAGTCGATGTCTGAAGGTGGTTCATATCATGACGAAGAGGTGCTGGGAAAAGCTTATGATGCCCGCTTGATGCGTCGCTTGATGAGCTATCTCCGTCCTTATCGTCTAAAGGTTTTTCTTTCAGTCTTGCTCCTATTGGTTGTTACCGGTTTGCAATTAACCGGTCCGGTGCTGGTGCAGATTGCGATAGATAATTACATCTCGGTTCCTGACGGTGATATGGATGGCCTTAAGCGGTTTGCCTTGCTGTACGTTGGAGTCCTCTTCTGCGCCTTTATCTTTGGTTATATTCAGTTTTATTCGATGCAGGTTATCGGTCAGGCGGTGCAGTACGATATCCGGATGCAGGTTTTTAAGCATTTGCAAAAGATGCATCTTCAGTTTTTTGACAAAAATCCGGTTGGGCGGTTGGTGACTCGTGTCACCAATGATGTCAATGTATTAAACGAGTTGTTCTCCTCTGGTGTTGTGGCGGTCTTTGGTGATATCCTGACTCTGGCTGGGATTGTCATTGTTATGCTTTATTACAACTGGCAGTTGGCCCTCATCACGTTTGCGGTGGTGCCGTTTTTGATCCTTGCCACCGCTATCTTTCGTAGTAAGGTTCGTTCGGTTTATCGCGAGGTGCGGCAGAAGTTGGCTCGCATCAATTCCTTTTTGCAGGAGCATCTGTCCGGGATGTCGGTCCTGCAACTGTTCACGCGCGAAAAAAAAGTGTTTGGGAATTTTGATAAAATCAACGCCGATCTTTTGCAGAGCCATCAACGGTC
>JAUUYJ010000154.1 GCA_030588275.1 Candidatus Zixiibacteriota bacterium
ACGAGTGGTGCGGTACTTTGGCGCACCATCACCGTTAGATGATCCAGATTAGCGATATTTTTAATTTGATCCAAAAGCGGCAACGCCATCACCGCATCACCAACCCAATTGGGCCACCTGATAATCAGCCGCATCGCATATTCTCAAATTTAATCGACATAAGCCCCTTCCGTCAAATCTCCCCCAGCAACTTTTTTAAAACGCCGATGAGTCCACAACCACATCTCCGGATATTTACGAACCGCCGCTTCAATCCGAGTAGTATATAACTGTGTCAAACGGAAAATCTCGGTATCAAAATCAGCCTCAAGGTCAGGATAGAGAGGTTTGTCGAAAACACAATGATGCCTCCCTTTTTCTTTGCGCATAATATATCCGGTAACAATCGGCGCCCCGGTTTTAACCGATAACGTCGCCCCGGCTCGAGGTACAGAAACCAACCGCCCGAAAAATTTCACCAGGATGCCTCCCGATCCGGCATGCTGGTCGGAAACAATCGCCACCTGACGATTGTTTTTCAAAGCCCGCAAGACCTCTTTCATTCCACCACCAGCACCGCGTTCGGAATGTATCACCCGTACGCCGAGGCATTGGCGCAGGTAGGTCAGATAATCGTCAACTTTCCGATTATGTTGGCCCCGAATCAAAAAATCGACCGGGTAGCCAAGATGATTAATGTATCCCCCCATCAATTCCCAGTTACCAAAATGCGATCCGATCAAGAGTCCCCCCTTGCCATACTCAAGCAATTCGGCAAAAGTCTCCTCCCCCTCAGAACTCACCTTCTCAAACAACCGGTCTTTTTCAATTTTGGGGAAGCGACAAATTTCTGCTAACGTCTGTCCGATATTTCCAAAGATACCACGAGATAATTCTTCCCGCTCAATTTCTGAGAATTTATCGCCGAAAGCGATCTCAAGATTTTTTTTGACAATCAGATTGCGCGAATGCCATAGATTATTTACCCCCCGACCGAGTCGATCCCCCAGAGTCAGAGCCATCTGGCGTGATAACAGCCTAAAGATAAAAGCGGCTAAACGAGCCGCCCAGAATTCAATCCCATGGCTTATCTTCATCCGGCTCCTCAACCTCACCATAATCAAAATCGCTGGAATGGAGCTTATCGTACTCATCCAGCTCCGCATACCTTTTCTTACGTCGCACCCGGTTTAAAATCAAACCAAGCACAAAGATAAAGGCAAGCACAACCCATAACATACTGCTGTCAAAAATCAGCGTCAGCACGTTGTACCGTCCCTTCAAATAGAGCATAAACTCATCATTAAAACCAGCATAATCAAGCCCGATAGCATTTTTAAAAGCGACATCATCACTTTTTCCCCGGCGGTAGTTATCCAGCACAATATGCAGGCTGGAGAGACCATAATTTTCCACAAAATAAGAAAAGGCTAAATACGATTCGGAATATGACAACTGCGCCTGATCGCCGGTAAAACGGTTCAGCTTTTCAATCTTCGGAAGCGGCATCAGGTATCCCAAAACCGCCGCCCAACTGACCGCCAAATTATCCTGCCAGCCCCATTCGGCCGAATGATAAACAGCCATCCCCTCATCAAGCCAGCGCGGCACATGATGGTAACGAACGAAGCGGGCCATGGCAATATGCGAGTACTCATGGATCAACAGTTCCCGCATCCCCTTCGGACCGGTCAAAAGTCGCTCAGATTTAATAACAATGCGCCGTCTGACAGGTAATGCCACTCCGGCCCCCCAATCCGGTATTCCCCGTCCGGCCAACGAATCAAACCGCGCTTTGGTATCAACAATATAGATCGCCAGCGAATCGTCGTGGATACGTCCCAGAGTAGCTTCGACCCGAACGATCGCATCTGCAAGAATTTTTACTGCCCTTACTGAATCGCTGACCCGATCAGCAATGATATAATTTCCGGCAAATATATTACTTGAGAAAGTGACCTGCAGAATCACAAAAAATGACAGCCACCGAATTTTCATCTTCAGCGACCGGAACCGACACGAAATTTACGCGTCACACGACTCTTGTTACCGCATCGGTCGGTAACTTCTATTATCAACTGATGCGAACCGTTGGCCAATTTCCAATGAGGCTTGGAGGTTAAGCGCTTCCGTTCCGGATCAAACTCAGGCACCATCCAGACTCCATCAATTGTAACATTAAAATTCAGGTCATTTTCAAATCGTGACAAATCATCATCTATTACGCAACTAATCTGAGGACGGCTTGTTTTAAGCACAGCATTGTTCTTGATATTCAATCTACTTATTTTCGCCCCGGCCGTATCGGCGATCAGCGCAAGAACACCGGTTCCACCCAATTTTGAATTCATCACCCCAGCCGCCTTGTCATAGCTCCCCCCTGCCCACAGCCAGCCTTTTTTCGGATGATGCACATATAGGCCAATCTGGCTGGTAACGAAACGGCTGTTATCAATCTCCGCCTGTAATTCAGCCCACCCGGCAAAGCTATAATTTTCCGGACCCAAAACAAGCGGACCATGTAAATAAAAGCCACTCTCCGGCGCATCAATAGCCGTATCTCGCGAAAATAACAAAGCATCATCAAAAAGGTCATCAGAATCCCACGACAAAATCAACCCCGGTTGCAAACCGGTCGTCCAGGCAGATCCGGCATTGATGTTTTGAACATTAATCTGGAGACTGTCAGGTCGATACCCAACCGGACCACGTATGATGACCGATTCGACCTTTCCCACATCATCATCCGGCTGGTAAAATAATGAAAACTGCTTTCCATCTGTCTTACGGAAATAACGGCGAACCGATTCAACGTCGGTTCTAATCTCAGCCAACAACCAATTGATCGCCGGCGAAGTTGCCTGACAGCTGAACAGCAGGCCATCATCCAGGATATCAAACCGGGCAGATTCAACCGCCTCCTGCCCATTGGGAAACTCACGAGCCGAAGAAAAGAACAGATTGTCGATCAATCTGCTTTCTTTAAAGAAACGCAAATTGTAGTTGGATCGATTTTTAAAGTCACCGACGAGGCTAAGTTGCCTTTGCGAAATAGAAACTTCAGGATGCAGTTCGACTCCAGAACCACCCTCCCCAACAACCAGCAATGCAATCGAATCAACAGCCTCGGAAAAACCAGATTCCAGATCAAATACAAACCCCGAATCAGACAGGTCAGAACGATTAAGAGGTTTAATGAGAGCCTTTCCCGGATGGTAGTAAAAAACCAGATCCAATCGACTGTTGTTTCCAGCCGGATCGCTCGCCTCAATCCTCAGAGAATGATAACCTGAGATCGAATCAACAAAGGTACCATCGTAGCCAGCCTCAAATTCGTATTTTGAAAGTTTGTTTCCACCCTTGCGATACAGATTGTAAACTCGTTTATAATCAGACTTGGCCGGATCGTTATCACGATCAAGTTCGATAAATCGATTTTCATCAAACTCCAACCGATCATAAACTATTTTATGGTACAACTGATTGTCGATATACAGAGCCATTTGAGTCGGCCCCAAAAGAAACGAACCGGTTGTTGCAACGTCAGAGATTGCCCCCTTGACATTAAACCGCCCGCTCACGACAACCGTATCTTCGACACGATATCGCTTCCCCCCTTTTAATCGAGTCGGAATAATTTTGACAGACCGATCCCCGGTTTCAAATAAGGAAAACTCATCCATATACTCAAACCAGATCGCCTCAAATTTAGGAGACGTCTTGTCGTTGTACTCAACCTGATACATAAGTGGATGAGTCGGACTGTCACCGCGCCGAACTTCAAAATGCAAATGTGGCGCACCGGCACCAGTC
Organism: Candidatus Zixiibacteriota bacterium; assembly: GCA_030588275.1. Taxonomy (GTDB): domain Bacteria; phylum Zixibacteria; class MSB-5A5; order GN15; family JAAZOE01; genus JAUUYJ01. Next base: position 3,793 of record JAUUYJ010000154.1, read on the forward strand.
TGCCCGGTACGAGCGATATGATCACCCTTTTTAACCGGAAAGAGATCGGGCGTCAGGGTCAGATCCTGGTAATATCGTCCGCTGGCAATCTGCTTTTTCTGAAGGTAGCTCCCGATATCCCAATTATACTTTTGTAAATGACCAAAGACATAAACCCGCCCCGAATTGCCCTTTATATATAGCGCTTTGCCATACCCGGTATAAGAACTCTTGATCCGCCAAACGTAGCCATCCTCCGGACAGAAGACTTTGGCCCCTTCTTTGCCGCCGGTCCGCAAATCCATCCCCATATGAAACCGACCCGCACGGGCGTCACCAAAACCGGACGAAAACTGTTTTCTTAAATTCAATGGCCATCTATAATTATCTTTAAAGCCGTCAGCATGGACGGGGTAAAAACTGCATAAAATGGCACATACGACCGATACAGATATTAAACGTAGCATTGGCGGCAAGTTAACAGATACGAGGTTGAGATCAACCAATTTTTATTGATCCGGTCGAGAAATCCTCGTTCAGTCAGGGAGAAAACGACCGAAAACCGCTTGCCAAGCAGTTCGATTTACATATATTGCAAGGCTTGGGTAGCCCAGTTATTTTCTCTTTTGGGTCACCCGATCTTTTATTATCCATAATCCGGTTATCGGGTTTGTTGGAATTTTTTAAGGAGAGATTCAATCATGCTTGGTATGTTTCGTAAAATGACAAAGGTTGTCATCTGGTTTGTTATTCTCGCCTTCGTTGGCACGATTATTCTCGTTTGGGGAATGGATTTAACCGGATCCTCAGCTGGAAAAAAGGCGGCTATGAATATCGCCGGTACTGTAAGTGGTATTGATCTACCATATCGCCAGTATTCAATCTACCTCGACAACCTCTATCGCGAAGAGCAGACCAAGACGCCCGATGGTGAGCTGGATATGGCAACGGTCAAAAGGATTCGTCGTCAGGCATGGGACAATCTTGTAGCCGATTACCTGATCTCTCGGGAAATGGAAGCACGGAACATTACCGTTAGCGATGACGAATTTTACCTCTTCCTAAAAAATCAACCGCTTGACGAACTCCAACAAAACCCCAACTTCCAGACCGATGGCCGATTTGATTACAACAAATATTTGGCCGCCCTCTCCAATCCATCGGCCCAACAGTTTTGGACACAGATTGATGCCGCCTACCGGCCCCAACTACGTCGTCAAAAACTGTTTATAGAAATCTCATCTATCGTTCGAGTTTCCGAGGATGAAATCAAAGACCTCTTTTTGGCCAGCTCTGAAAAGGCCAAAGCTGACATCATCTATGTCCCGGTCACCAAATACACGCAACCGGGTCCGGAATTAACCGAAGAAGAGATCAACGCCTATTACCAAAGAAACAAAGATGAGTACAAAACCGGTGAACGGACAGCTCTGAATTATGTCAGTTTCTCCAAAGACCCGACCGAAGATGACTGGGAACGGGCCCGCATGGATCTGGAACAGATCAAAGCTGAAATTGAAGCTGGCGGAGACTTTGCCGAAATCGCCATGGAAACTTCCGACGATATCGGTTCGGGACAGAATGGCGGAGACTTGGGATTCTTTGGTAAGGGACAAATGGTCAAGCCGTTTGAGGATGCCGCCTTTGCCCTCGAAATCGGGCAACTGTCCGATCTGGTCCGCTCCAAATTTGGCTGGCATTTGATCCGTACCGACGAAAAGAAAACTGAAGACGGCAAAGAGCTGGTTCGCGCCAGTCACATCCTCTTAAAAGTTGACCGGGCCTCATCTGAGACACTCGACCTGTTGTTCCAGAGAGCCGAAAATTTCATCGCCGATGCCGAAGAGAATAGCTTTGATAAAGCGGCTGAAAATTTGGAACTCAAAGTCGAAAACACCGGCCTGTTTGTAGAAGATGGACAGATGACCGGGTTGGGAACCGATCGGGGCATAAGTAAATTTGCCTTTGCCAATGACGTCGGAGCCATCTCGCACATTTTTGAATCAGACGCCTCCATAAATATTGTACAGATTTCTGATAAAGCACCGGAAGGGATCGCCTCTTTGGAAGAAGTTCACCTCCAGGCTGAAATCGGACTTAAAACTGAAATGGGCATGATGGCTTGCGAATCAGACATCAAAAAAATCGACGCCGAAATCAAAGCTGGCGTTGACTTCGGCAAAGCGGCCACCGATGCGGGCTACGAAGTCACCTCGACCGATCTGATCGCCCGCAACGGCTTCATCCGAGGAATCGGTCGTGACCCGAAAGTTATCGGCACCCTGTTTTCTCTCAAGAACCCCGGTGAAGTCACCGAGCCATTTAAGTATGGTCGTGGTTGGGGACTTGTTAAGCTTATCGAACGGCAAAGCCCGGACCTGACCGAATACACACAGGTACGCGATTCGTTGGAGCAACTTTTGACTACCAGTAAACAGCAGGAAGTCTTTAATACCTGGTATGTTGATATGATTACCGGCGCAGAG
>JAUUYJ010000045.1 GCA_030588275.1 Candidatus Zixiibacteriota bacterium
ACATGGGTGATTATTTCGCGCATTGGGTCAAGCTGGGTAAAAAAGCTGATCAGGCGAAGTTGCCCCAAATCTTCTGCGTCAACTGGTTCCGCAAATCGGATGATGGTAGTTGGTTGTGGCCGGGATATGGTGAAAATGCGCGCGTCCTCAAGTGGGTCTTTGAACAATGTGATGGTGTTGGCAAATCGCACAAGACTGCTTTGGGATATATGCCGACCGCCGATGGGATTGACCTGACTGGTATGGAAGACAAAGTCACCAAAGCTAATCTGGACGAGCTGTTGACAGTTGACAAAGAGGCCTGGCTCAAAGAGGTTGAGTTGATCAAAGAGCATTACGCCAAGTTTGGCGATAAGATGCCGGCTGAGTTGAAAGCTGAGTTTGAAGCTCTGCAGAAACGGTTAGCCGATATGTAGGCTTTAACTTATTTTGAATTGATTGTGCCCGGCAGATGTTCGCATCTGCCGGGTATGTTTGTATTGGGTAAGGAGGAAAACAAACGATGAGATTTCTACCCACGAGACTTAAGACAATAATTACAAACCCACGAAAATGTAGAAGATGGGGACAAATTTGCATGGTAATTGCTATTCTTATGAACGGATTAGTTCTTATCGTCAATTTGCACCTAACAAGTCTTCAAGGGGAGCTACAGAATAAGAGGTATATAGAGAAGTACTTTATTGTGAATATGCAAACCAAACAGTATGAAAGCGCAAATCACACTCTACTTGGAGGGATTTCCAACCAAATGGTAATGTTACTTCGATTAGCCGAAGATCGCATGAAACCAGAGGAAAGAAAAACAATATCAGATAACATAAAGATACTACAGAACAAAGGTCATGAGAGTTTTGTCAACTCAGTAATTGTAACATATTTATCGGTAAATGAACCCCCAGATGGTGCTGATGTTTTCAAGATGTTTAGTAGTAAAAGTGATAGTGAGCTAGTCGATTTAATGAAACAGTACGTAGAACAATCTGGAGAATTTATGGAAGATCTGAAAATACAGATGGTTCAATTAATGGATGATATCTCACTATGGAATTCAATCAACGCCTCTTTGCTTGTGCTTAGCTCAATAATCCTAATTATTGGAACTATTTTGAATTTCCGTTCGGATATTGTTAAGCCAAGCTGAAATCTTGTAACGGGCTGAATTTTCCCGGCAGATGTGGACATCTGCCGCCCACAAGCGCGGTTTCGATCTACAAAAATTTAAATCATCCTATCTGCTCCAATCATCGTATAATCAATAATTGCGGTAATTGAAATTTTGACTAAGAAGAAAAGAAGATGACTGAGCTGTTTCCAATTATTTTTGCCACCATCGTCCTGCTGGTTTTCTCAGGATTGGAAATCTTGTTTCTGCGCCTGTTTAACAAAGTCTGGTGGAAGGTCAAATGGATGCGGCGCACGGCCCTTCTGCTTCCGGTTTCCGGACTGCTGTTTATAGGGTTGTGGGTGATCGGTCTGTATAACCTCAACAAAATGATGATGCTGTTTGGCGCCGCTTTAACGGCTCTGAATTTAATACTCGTTTTTGCTCTGTTGTTGGCGCTCCCATTTTCAGGTTTTTTGAATAAGCTTAACGATCTGCTTGATCGAAGCAAATCAAACTCCGACAAGAAAGAGTCCAACCATCAAATTCAGCGGCGTAAATTTCTAAAGACGTCCGCCGCAATAATCCCGGCGGTCGCTTTAGGGTCCGGTCTTTCCGGGACGGTTGGAGCATTTGGTTCGGTTCGTGTCAAAAAAATCCCTCTATATTATAAAAACCTCCCGGTGGAGCTGGATGGATTCAAAATCCTGCACCTGTCTGATATTCATATTGGATACTATACCTGGCTTGATGATCTGGAAGAAGTGCTGGAAGAGGCTTCGCAACACAAACCGGATATCGTCCTGGCGACCGGCGATCTGTCCGACCGCTTGGAAGTGTATGGCGATATGCTCAATCTGTTCGATCAAGTCAAAGCTCCGCTTGGCGCATATTCCTGCATCGGCAATCATGAATATTTTCGTGGCTTCAAACAGGTTGTCCGAACCTATGAAAAATCAGCAGTTCCTCTATTGTTAAACTCCGGGGTCAGGGTCGAAAAAAACGGTTGCTCTCTATATATAGGTGGGGCTGACGATCCCCGCTTTTTAAATCGGTTAGGGGAGAGGTTCTTTCAGCAGACGATTGATGCCGCCTTTGCCGCTTCGCGTGAGAGCGATTTCAAAATTGCGCTGTCGCACCGACCGCAGGGGTTTGATTATGCCGCCACCCGTGGGGTCGATTTGACCTTGGCTGGTCATACGCATGGGGGGCAGATGGGGCTTGGGGGGCGTTCGGTATTTGAAACCGTTTTTGGTAAAGAGTATCTTTGGGGCGAGTATAAAATCGGCGATAAACGGTTGTACACCTCATCCGGGATTGGCCATTGGTTTCCGTTCAGGCTGGGCTGTCCCGCCGAAGCACCGATTATTGAGCTAAAGCGACGAACCGCTTAGGTAGCGACATTTTTGTCGTCTGTTTCTTGGTAAATAATCTCAACTCAGTATGGGATGTGTCAGGAGCTTCCTCGTTGCACTCGAAACCTTCGACCCCTACCGGGTCTCAGGCAGGGCTCACTGACCTACTCAGCTATTTGTGTGTGGCAACAATGCCTGTCTGACTTTCCTTTTCTCCTAACTGTATCTTTTGTAATATCGTACTTCGCAAGATATTAGGCTTGACAGTATATAGGGGTAATCGTAGATTGATTTAAAAAATTCCCCATCGGTTTGGTGAATGTAAAAAATTGATCGGGATAACCGGTTTTATGAACAGATCGACCACTTTATTCGTCGAAGGTTCATAGAGATTTGATGCCGCTGTTATTCCTACTTTACCGACAGCAAAAACCGACCGCAACGATAAGGAATCGTTATGTTAAAAAAGCTTTATGCTTTAGCACCCTTCACGGTTCTTTCCTTGATTTTATTCTCTTTATTTTTTCTATCAATAACGCCAATCGCTATCGCTCAGGACTCTACTGATATTATTATTGAGCCAGCGACCGAAACGGTCGATGACGCTTTTATCGAAGCTCAAAAACCGCTGGCACCAACCAGCGTTGCTGCCATCGATTTGGATAACGACGGGGGCGGCGCGGTTCTGATAACGTGGGATCTGTCGGTTGATGATGTTGAGGGTGGAAAAGTTAAAGAGTACCTTATTATGAGGTCGGCCTCCGCAGAGGGACCGTTTGAGGAACGTGGCAATGCCACGCTGGGAATAGGCCGGTTTACCGATAATCAGGCCGAAGTAGGGGAGCCGTATTATTATCAAGTGGTGGCCTCGAATTTTGCCCGGTCTAATGGTGATTACTCGTGGAAGGCGGTCGGAACATCTCAAACGATCGGACCGGTCAGCTCCTCGGCTCAATGGTTCAACTCTGATCGGACCTGGGTTCTGGTCTGGATGCTTTTAGTTTGTGGTGCGATCATCTTCTATATCTGGAAAGCTAAGTCGGGCAAGAAAATATATATCAGAAAAATTGCCGGTATTGAAGAGGTCGAAAATGCGGTAGGTCGAGCGACCGAAATGGGGAAATCGATTTATTATGTTCCTGGAATCAACGACATGGATGACGTTCAGACGTTGGCCAGTATGTCAATTCTTGGTCGAGTGGCACGCATTGCCGCTGAGAACAACACGCGGATTGACGTTCCGGTTTCCCGGTCATTGGTGATGGTGACAGCGCATGAGATGGTCAAAGAGGCGTATAGCAAGGCTGGTTGCCCGGATCTGTTTCAGGATGATCAGGTGCGCTACCTGACCGACGATCAGTTTGGTTATGCGGCGGCGATTGACGGACTTTTTGTTCGTGAAAAACCGGCGGCGATCTTCCTGATCGGAGCCTTTTTCGCCGAGTCTTTAATTATGGCCGAGACCGGTAACAGTATCGGAGCGATCCAAATTGCCGGGACGGCAATGCCGGCCCAGCTACCATTTTTTGTAGCCGCTTGCGATTATACGCTGATCGGCGAAGAGCTCTTTGCCGCATCCGCCTACCTGTCTCGCGAGCCGAAACTGCTTGGCTCTCTGAAGGGGCAGGATTTTGGCAAAGCGCTGTTTTTATTGGCTATCATAATTGGTATGATAATGACGCTTTTTGGTGTTGACTGGTTGTCCAAAATGTTCATCGTTCGTTAACTAAAGTAAGGAATTTGTGAATGAGACGAGAAATTCCAATCGCGATCACGTTTATTGTCGGGGTTGTATTTGCGGTATCTTACTTTATTCCGCGTGAACCGTTCAGCGAGTTTGAATCGCAATTTGGTGACTGGTTCGGGATTATAGCCGCCTTTGCTATCTGGCTCGGTGCGATGAACCTGATGAAAATTTCTATTGTAAAGATTGGTCGCAAGTCGCCCGATTATTTCTATTCGATTTTGATAATTGTGTCCTTTTTGATGATTGTCTTCTTTGGGTTCTTTGAAGGATACAAAGGGATTTATGCCGACCCACAATTCTCCTACCGTGACGCCGGGACCGGGTTTAACTGGATTTATGAATATATCTACTCCTCCCTGTCGGCAACGATGTTTGCCCTCTTAGCCTTTTTTGTTGCCTCTGCTTCGTATCGGGCTTTCCGGGCTCGCAATCTGGAAGCGACTCTGCTTTTGATCTCAGCCTTCTTTGTGATGTTTGGCCGGGTTCCTATCGGAGATATGTTGACCGGGTGGCTTCCGGATGGATATACCATGTCCGGATGGGCCAACTGGATTATGTCGGTTCCGAATACGGCCGGTCAGAGAGCTATTATGATCGGTATTGCTTTGGGGTTGGTCTCTACATCTCTGCGGATTATTCTCGGCTTGGAACGATCATACCTGGGGGGTGAGTGATGAAGCGTACTGAATTAGTTGTTTCCTCCCTGATTGTCGTTGCCTTGATGATCTGTAAATTCCTTCTGCCGAAACCGCTTCTGTTTTCGCCTCTGGTATCGACGATCGTTACGATTTTAATCGGTTGTGCATTTCTCGTTATCTTTATCCTGACCGTGAAGGGGAAACCGATCGAAAGGCGGATCGTCTTTTTGGTCGTCGGAATTGCGTTGGTTTTTCCGTTTTTTATGAAGGTCGAATTACCGATCAGAATTTCTCCGGAAGTTCAGCAGGTTTATGATAAAATGAGTTCTTTACCGGCTGGCTCCAAGGTGTTGGCCGCCTTTGATTATGATCCACCCTCGGCCCCGGAATTGCAACCGATGGCAGATGCCTTTATGAAGTACGCTTTTGAGCATGACTTCAAGGTTATCATGATGGGTTTGTGGCCACAGGGACCACAACAGGCGAATCAATCGGTCGAAGCGGCCTGGGCTTATAATCCGCAATGGATGCCTGATTCGGCGGATGAAAAAGTTTATGGGGTCGATTATGTCAACCTCGGTTTCCAATCAGGAAACGAATTTGTGATTTTGCGGATGGGGGAAAGCTTCAAGTCGATGTTCCCGGCCGATCTCTATTATACCGCGTACGACTCGGTCCCGCTTCTCAAGAATATCCATAATTTCTCCAACATCGATTGGGGCGTAAATTTCTCAGCCGGTAAACCGGGAACGGTCGAATGGGTACAGATCGCCGTTGATCGACATAACCTGCCGATGTCGGCTGGTAATACGGCGGTGCAGGCTCCTATGGCTTATCCTTACCTTAACGCCGGTCAGCTGATCGGGTTGATGGGAGGAATGGCCGGAGCGGCGGAGTTTGAAAAACTGACCGGTCATACCGGCAAGGCGATCACCTTCTTGTTATCGCAAACGTATGCTCATGTTGCGGTGATTCTGTTTATCCTGATTGGTAACGTCGCCTTCTTTCTGAACAAAAAGGAGAAAAAGTAATGGAACAGTTTGGAATTTGGCTGGCCGCTCTCCTGACTATTGGCATTATCTCCTTCTTGTACAAAGATAATATTCTGTATAAGGCATGCGAAGCGATCTTTGTTGGTGTCTCTGCCGGTTATTGGTTTGTAACCTATTTTTGGGATAATCTGTATCGCAAGTTTTACCTCGGGATTCAAGGAGCCGAACTCTCTGACCAGATTTTTCTTTGGATGGCGGTCGCATTAGGTGTGATGATGCTAACCCGTCTGTTCGACAAAATCGGTTGGCTGTCACGCTGGCCCCTGGCTTTTATTATCGGGGCAACGGCCGGTCTCTATATGATGACCTATTTTGTATCGAACGCCTTTGTACAGATCGGTGCGACGATCACTCCACCTCCTTCGATGGAGACGATCGGTGATAAGATATCGTTTGTCTTGATCGCAATCGGGACTTTCTGTGGCCTGATATATTTCTTCTTCTCCAAAGAACATAAAGGTGCTTTTGGCGGGGCGGCTAAAGTTGGGATCTGGTTTTTGATGGTTACCTTTGGCGCCTCGTTTGGTTACACCGTTATGAGTCGTATGTCCCTTATGCTGGGTCGGTTTGATTTTCTGTTCGGCGAATGGCTGGGCCTGATTAAATGAGAATAGCCTCCTTTGGCATATTTATATTATTGGTTTTCGGTTGCGGTCTAACTGCCTTGGCGCAGGATGATCCAATTGATATGGTCGAGAGCGAAATTGTTCTTCCGGCTCCGGCTTCTAAGGTCATTGCGCTGAACCATAAGTATGATATTGGTGAGATTCTCGACGTTAGTTGGGAGTCATCCACAAGCGATCCGGAATTAGTCTTTGGCTATATTATCTATCGCTCCGAAGGGGACAATAAATTCGACTCGGTCGGAGCGGTCTTAAGTAAAATCAACAGTTTCTCCGATGAAGAGTTAATTCCCGGGAAATCATATAATTACCAAATCGGTACGATTGGTGCATCTGGTGTGGCTCTTTCGGAACCATCCGAGCCGGCCATCCCGGATTGGGAGCTATTTAATCTTGAAATGTGGAATATCGCTTTAATCGGGTTTATTATCTGTGGAGCGGTTATCGCCTATATTTTTTCAGCCAAGGCGGGGCGTAAGCTGTTTATCAGAAAAATCGGTGGTCTGGAAGCTTTAGAAGAAGCGGTTGGACGGGCGACCGAAATGGGACGACCGATTCTGTTTATTCCCGGCATTCAGGATATGGATGATGTCCAAACTTTGGCGGCTATTACCATCCTGGGAAAAGTTGCCCGGGTCGTGGCCGATTACGACAGTAAAATTATGATGCCGGTCTCCCGTTCTTTGGTAATGACCTCGGCCCGGGAAACGATTAAGGAAGCATACCTTTCGGCCGGTCGGCCCGATGCTTACAGCGACGACATGGCCTACTACGTCACCGATGAGCAGTTCGGTTATGTTGCGGCGGTTAACGGTTTGATGGTCCGTGAAAAACCGGCCACCTGTCTGTATCTTGGGGCATTTTTTGCCGAATCATTGATCCTCTCTGAAACCGGTAACAGTATTGGAGCGATTCAGATTGCCGGAACCGCTCGCCCCGGACAGCTACCGTTTTTTGTGGCGGCCTGTGACTATACGTTGATTGGTGAAGAGCTGTTCGCCGCCTCCGCTTATCTGTCGGGCGATCCAAAGCAGTTGGGATCCTTAAAAGGGCAGGATCTGGGCAAAGTTGTGGCAATGGTAGCGATTGTTCTGGGAACTTTGGCGGCGACTTTGGCTTCCGCCTGGGATATAGAAATAATGCAAAAATTTCTTGATAATGTTATGCTTGGGATTTTCTCTAATCATTAGAGCAGAATAGAATATGAAACGAACCGTTCCATTATTAATAACCGGGATTGTCGGCACGGTGCTGATTGTTTCGGTCCTGATTCCTCCGGCCCAGTCGCTGGGTGAAGATTTTTCGCTATTCTTTGATATTATCGCCGTCTTTGCCTTTTTCCTCGGTGGTGGTAATCTGTTTCGGATTCATCTGAAAAAAGTTTTTCATCGCAAAGAAGATTACGGTTTTTCGATTGTTACTCTGGTCGGTTTCCTGGTCACGCTGACGATTGGTCTGTTCAAGATTGGTAACCCGGAAGGTATTTCGGGATCGATCACGGCGGCCGGGTCTGGTCTGCAAACAATATTTGTTTCAATCATTACACCACTCAGTTCGACCATGTACGCTCTTTTGGCCTTCTATGTAGCCTCGGCATCATACCGCGCTTTCCGGGCTAAGAACCGTGAAGCGACGATCCTGTTGGTTTCAGCCTTTGTCATTCTGTTGGGACGAACCCCGCTGGGGATGATGCTGACCGGGTGGATACCGGAACAATTTTCGATTTTTCAAATCCCCAATCTGGCTGTTTGGATTATGAACAGCGCCAATCTGGCCGGGCAGAGGTCGATTTTGATCGGCGTTGGCCTCGGCGTGGTGGCGATGTCATTGCGCTTGATTTTGGGAATGGATCGAACTTATCTGGGGAGTGACAAATGAGCGGTATTGGTGTTTATATCTCCCTGTTTTTGATCTTTGGTGGTTTGGTAACGATCCTGGTTTACTCGATTAAGGGACGAGATGTTGATCGAAGGATAATTTTCGCTTTCGTCTTTTTTGCCACCGCAACCGCGATTTATTATAATATCGAATTCAAAGAAACTCCGACGACCATCGTCAAAAATGTATTTGATCGGTTGGAATCGTTACCTGAAGGATCAAAAGTTCTTATCTCGTTCGATTTTGACCCGGCAATGAAGCCGGAAGTGTTTCCGATGGCCAACGCTTTTGTTCGCCATTCTCTGGTTAAAAAGCATAAGCTTTATCTGATGTCGCTCTGGCCACAGGGTCAGGCGCTGATGACCGAAACGATTGAAGATGTTATCAAAGTGGAATTCCCCGAAGTTGTTTATGGTGAAGATTATGTGATGCTGGGGTACAAGGCGGGGAATGAAGGGGTCTTAAACGTCATCATCACCAATTTCCGAAAAATGTATCCATCCGATGCACATAACACCAATATTGATAGCATACCTCTTTTTGATGATGTTAAATCGGCCGCCGATATGGATATTATTTTTCCGATTGGTGGAGGAAAACCGGGACCAAAAGAATGGATTCTGTTTGTTGGCGATCCGGGTCAGGTTCCGATGGCTCCGGGGTTGGCGGCGGTTGTTGCCCCTCTGATCTATCCTTATTATCCGAGACAGGTGATTGGGCTTTTGGGTGGTGTCAAGGGTGCGGCTGAGTACGAATCGGTTTTGCGAAGTAAATATCCGCGCTTCCAAGATGTGCCGGCCCCGGCTCTGAGTATGATGGGCCCGCAGACGTTGGCGCATATCGTGATTCTATCTTTCATCGTCATTGGAAATATAACCTTCTTTATGAAACGGAAGAAAGCGAATGCGTAAATCGACGATGATTGTTACGCTGGTTGTTGTTCTTCTGTTTATTGCCAGCTGGATATTCAAGACGATGACGGCACCGGAAGTGGATTCAACTTTCGACGCCTTGACACAAGGGTTTTTGGTTACCTTTGCCGCCTTTTTGACGCTGGCGATTATGTCGTTTCTGTATCAGGACAATCCTTTTTACAAATTTGCCGAACATCTTTATGTTGGTGTCTCTGCCGCTTATGCGATGACCCTTGGCTTCTGGTCAACTTTGGTTGGCAACCTTTTCCCGCGGGTTTCAGAAACGTTGTGCGGTTGGTTTCAAGTAGAGTTTAGCGGTCAGCATGACTGGCAGTTCTTAATTCCCCCGATACTTGGCATACTCCTTTTGATGCGACTATCTCCCAAGGGGGGATGGATTTCCAGGTGGGCGTTGGCTTTTATCGTCGGAACGACAGCCGGTCTGAATTTGCCCCGGTTCTTGCGGTCCGATTTTATCGAGCAGATTTCCGGGACGTTTTTACCGCTGTTGGTTGATTGGGAAGGGTTCGGTCATTTCTTTTCCAATCTGTCATTGTCCGCTTCGGGACAGTTCGTGGCGATTTTGTCGAACTTTGTAATTGTTTCGGGAGTCATCTGCGGTTTGATCTATTTCTTTTTCTCCAAAGAGCACAAAGGTGCGTTTGGGTCGGCATCCCGATACGGTATCTGGATTTTGATGATTACCTTCGGAGCTTCGTTTGGATATACGGTCATGGGGCGCATCTCGCTTCTGGTTGGTCGTTTGACATTTTTGATGGATGACTGGCTGGGGATTATCTCCGGATAAAATTAAAGAGCAATAAAAACAAAGCATATTAGATAGAATAAGTAATATATAATGAAGAATAAAATGACATGGGAGTTACTATGCGGATGAAACTGTTTTTGTTCGTACTGCTGGCCCTGTTTATGACTGCTGTGGTTGTGGCTCAGGAGGATACGGAGATTGATTCTGTGGTTACCGTTTCTCCACCTGCCCCGGTGGCCAATTTGGTTGGAGTTGACACACCGAACGATAATGGTCATTCAATCTCGTTGTCCTGGGAACTTTCACCGGATGATGCGACATTAGGTGGAACGGTAACCAAGTATGTGATTATGCGTTCAGAATCTGCCGATGGCCCCTTTATCGTGCGTGATACGGTCGCCGCCGGAATGACTAAAAAGGCGGATAACGGCGTTAAAGAAATCGAAGCGGAAGATTATTTCGCGCGCAACACCGATTTCTACTACAAATTGGTCGCCTTGGCTGGCGACCTGAAATCGGAGTCGGAGGTTTTCGGACCGGTACGAGGTGTTGGCCAGTGGTTTAATACAGGCAAGTGGTCGGTTGTAGCGGCGGTTGGCCTCTTTACTTTGGTGACTCTGTTTTTTATCAGGCGAGCCAAATCTGGCGCTAAATTGTATATTCGTCCTCTGGCCGGTATTGACGCCGTTGATGAAGCGATTGGACGGGCGACCGAGATGGGTAAGCCGATCCTATATGTCCTGGGATTGGGAACCGCATCAGACATTGCCACGATTGCATCATTTACCATTCTCAGCCGCGTGGCTAAGAAAGTGGCCGAATACCAAACGTCGATCCTGGTTCCCTGTTACGATCCGATTGTGATGACCATCGCTCAGGAGACGGTTAAGACATCCTATTACGATGCCGGACGACCGGACGCTTACAATGAAGATGATGTATTTTTTGTGACCAACCAGCAGTTTGCCTATGTTGGTGCGGTCAACGGCTTGATGATTCGTGAAAAACCGGCGACCAATTTCTACCTTGGTAAGTTTTACGCCGAGTCTTTGATTATGGCTGAAACCGGTTCGGCTTCAGGAGCGATTCAGATAGCGGGAACTGATGAGGTAACTCAGATTCCGTTTTTTGTGGTCGCTTGCGATTACACTTTAATCGGTGAAGAACTTTATGCCGCCTCCGCTTATTTGGGCCGCGAGCCGGTTTTACTGGGAACCTTAAAAGGTCAGGATTATGGCAAAGCTATGGTTATCGCCAGTATCCTTATTGGAATTGGTGCCGCCTTGGTTGGTTGGACTGGTTACGTTGACCTGTTTTATGTCGGTCCATAGAAAGGGACGGGAATAATGAAAAAAGAAATTCCTTTATTTATTGTTTTTATAACCGGCCTTTTTATGGCGGTGCAGTTTTTTGTACCCCATGCCAAGTCGGAATGGGTCTATGAGTATATGCTGGATTGGACGATTATTATCGGTGTCTTTGCTTTGGCACTTGGTATCTGGTCGTTTGTCAGAGTTGCGACGAATAAGATCAGGCGAAAATCAGAAAACTGGCAGTACTCAATCGTGGCCTTAGCCGGTCTGTTTGGAATGATAATATTCGGTCTCGGTTTTTGGGGTGGAGTCGAATCGTACATGTTCCGCAACTTTTTTAACTTTGTCATGGTGCCGTTGCATGCCACGATGTTTTCGCTCTTAGCCTTTTTTATCGCCTCCGCCGCGTTTCGCGCCTTCCGTGCTCACTCGCTTTTGGCGTCGGTGCTTTTGCTTTCGGCTATAATAATTATGATTCGATTCAATCCCTTTTTGGGACCGTTATCGGAGCCAATCGACAGTCTTGCATCATGGATTTTGAACTTTCCCAATATGGCCGCTAAACGGGCCATCGTTATCGGGATCGGTCTTGGTATGGTCGCAACTGCCCTGAAGGTTATTCTCGGAATCGAGAGAACCTATCTGGGCGGGGATTGAGGAGGAGAATATGGGAATATTTGAAAAATTAGCTGCACTCGACCGAAGATGGATATACCTCTCTTTGGCGGCGGTTGTTGTTATTACCGTCATGATTGACTTTGATTCCCCTTTGAGGGTTCACGATGAAGTTAGAGACATTTATAACTTCGTGGAATCGCTTGAAGAGGGTCAGTACCTCCACATGGCAATCGACTACGATCCCGGCTCAATGGCGGAGATGCATCC
>JAUUYJ010000324.1 GCA_030588275.1 Candidatus Zixiibacteriota bacterium
GTCGGCGCTTGTCTCATCACTTTTTTGGGAAACGTTATCCAACCACCCCAAACGAATTTTATCCAGATCGTCAAAATGCGGGATGAACGGTTTGATATCCAGAAGGGGGGTGCCATCGACAATATCAAGATCCTGAACAAAAAGCGTTCCCCCTTCGATTCGCTGTAGCCTGACAATCGACAACCCGATTTGATTGGGTCGGCGGGGGGCTCGGGTGGCAAACAAACCCCGCTCCTGATTATCGAGAAACGGTACGACTTTCAACCGATACTTAGTCGATAGGTGAAAATGGTAAATTAAAATAATGTGTGAGAATCCAGAGAGATCAGAGAGCGCCGGCTCATACTCCGGTAACAGTTCGACCCTGCCTTCTGCACCCTTAGACCGACGAGGTTGGATGGGGGTTCCTTTTGGTTCCTTAAAGGGGGTGTAGATCAAGCCGATGGGTTTCATCGTAACATTGTTCATAAACGATAAGATAGGCTGATAAATGCGGATTGCCAAACGAATCCTGAAATTGTTATAATCCTTAATAAAAAAGGTCGTCTCAATATTGGTGACGACCTTTTTTCATCAGAACAAGTTTCTGCTTAATCAAAAAATTAATAGTTACTCAACAAGATATTGACTCAATACGGCATCAAATTCGGTAATCCGGTTGATCTCTTCGCCATCCTTGACATACTGTCGATTGGCGACGAATTTTCTTTTTTCTTCATTATGGATATTTTTTCCCTCATGGTAAGCAAAGTAAAATATTCCACTCATGTCGATTTGGTCAAATCCGGTTGCTCTGCTGGGGTCGTCGTCATATGGTACAATTGGTAAAATCAGCCGTCCGTTATATTCGATGATGACGCAATCATACCCTTTTTTGCGAGCCGTCCCTTTTAACTTATAGGTCGAGGAAACGGCAACTGAGTCGCCATCAGCCATTATAGCACTCGCGTTTTGGGTCCAGCTTTCTCCGATGGCAATCTCATTTTCAGGGAATATCGGCATCCCCTGGTCAAAAAAGTTTCGGATGTAGTTGGTTCGTGTTGGCGTCGTTTCACCAAGCGCTTCAAATTCGATGATTCGCCCCCGAGAGTTAATTTTTGTTATGTAATTATACTCTTTTGTCTCACGTTTGATCTGCCCCGAATCACCTGAGGCGACATCCCAGCTCCATATGTTGTTTTCCTCGATAAGATATATCTCATCGGAGCGGTTTTCTCTGACTAGGTAAGTGAAGTTTCCTTCGATGCGGCTGTCAAATTCCTCGACTAAGTCGTCATTTTTGTAGGTTGCTCCAACCCGGTGAGATTCCAGGCCGTACTTGCTCTGTTCCCCAACCGGTCCATGATTAAAGCGCAGTTTAAATTGGGCAGGTTTCTCAGAACAGGAACTGAGTCCCAAAAGAATCAGCCCGGATAAAACTATTTTCAATGCGGCGAAAGGGTGTGAGGGATATCTTGTCATTATAACTCCTAACCAGCAACATCCTTATTAAAAGGCTGGCTTTTGCTTAACTACAATTAATTACCTTTACTCTTCTGCTTAATCTGATCGGTCAGATAGGGGGGACCGGTTAGATTAATTCCGGTTTCCGGATCAAGCGGAAACTCTGCTTCACTAATACTATCGGCGGCATCTTTCATTACGATATCAGCCGACAGTTGGTGGCGGCTTCCATCCGGTTCAAAACCGGAAAGATAAAAGGCTCCAAAGAGCAAGGTCACGGCGGCGCTGAGTTGAATCAACCGCCTCAGTGTATAGACCATTGGAGTACGCTGTTCTGAACTTGTCTGTTTATTATCCGCTTTGTTTGCCTGAGTCAACTTCAACGCCTCAACCTTAGCCATGACCCGATCAGATAACCCTTCAAAATAATCCTCGCCGGGATCGTTGACCAGAACATTTTGCAGGTTCTGTTGAAGAGTTTTCAGGCGTAGTAGGTCTTCCTGACAGGCCGGACATTCGGCCAGATGTTTATCTATTTTCCGTTTGCGATCGGCGTCCAAAGTGTCGTCGATATAATCGCTATGGAAATGTGTCGTATGGCGGTACGTCATGTTTCCCTCCTGACCTGTCCTGTTATGGTTTCAGCAGGTTGGCCAGCTTTTTCTTCATTTTGCCTCGGGCGATATGAAGATTCGAGCGCACAGTTGCTTCGGGACAATCCATGATGCGGGCAACCTCATCTTTGGATAATCCCTCAATATCGTGGAGTATCAATGTCGCTTTCTGTCTCGGTGGCAGCTCATCAGCCGCCTTAATAATCGCCTCAAGCAGTTGCTTGTTTTCCAGAGCCTTTTCCGGACTGGTTATCCTTGTCGATAACGACATCTGAACCGACCCCGGCAATTCTGACTCATCCGCCATCGCTACCATCCGCCCTTTCCTTTTGCGTAGGAGATCAATGGCGTAGTTGGTCGCGATGCGATAGACAAAAGATCCGAAATATTGAGGAGAATTGAGCTGGCCGATTCGGTTGTAAACCCGAACAAAGGTTTCCTGCGCGACTTCGTCCGCTTCACTATGGCTTAACAAAATCTTATAAGCCAGGAAGTAAACTTTGCGCTGAAAAGCCTTTACCAGCTTGGTATAAGCCTCGGTATCCCCCTCCTGAAACCGGGTTACCAGGCCTGTGATCTCATCGGTCATTCCGGCTATTCTCTTTTATCTGTGGTTATGACGTGACTCCCCATAATTTGTGCAAACAAAAA
>JAUUYJ010000193.1 GCA_030588275.1 Candidatus Zixiibacteriota bacterium
CGGTTCAAGACGACTCGAAAATATGCCCTGTTGGTTTTGGAATATTTGGATCGGCGCAATGTGACGCGCCGGGATGGCGATACTCGTATAAAAGGACCAGCCTTCGATGAACGTCATTCTGTATAATGGGCTAGTCTATCCACAGGTGCCGATTTCCAGACGTCCGACGCTTGTGGTAATCACCGGAAATAAAATTTCGGCAATTGGCCATGATATAAAAGCGGTGCGCCGTCAGTACCCCAAGCATGCTCTGATAAATCTCAAAGGACGGGCCGTTATTCCGGGGTTGGTTGACAGTCATACTCATTTTTATTTTTGGGCGATGACGATCGATACCGTTCATCTTGATGGGACAAAAGATTTTGACGAAGCGCTTGGTCGTATTAATGAATTTCGGAAAAAACTTTCTCCGGGGGAATGGATCGTCGGGGATGGTTGGTCGGCTGATAGTTGGTCTGATTATCATCTGCCGACCGCCGCCGATCTGGACCGGGTGACCGCCGGACACCCGGCCGCATTGTACAGTAAAGATCAGCATACGATGTGGGTCAATTCCGAGGCATTACATCGTGCCGGAATAAATAAGCAAAGTCGTAATCCGTCTGGCGGACAGATTGATCGTGATCCGATAACCAGGCAACCGACCGGATTGCTGAGGGAGATTCCCGGCTATTACCCGGTTATCAAGCTTCTCAATCGACCGGATAAAAATTCATCAGAAAAAATATGGAAGCGGGCCGCTCGCATCGCTCGTTCCCGTGGAGTAACCGGCTTTCATTCTATGGATTTGCCGGAAGCTTACGAATTTTTCAGGTCGTTGCATAATCGAAGCCAGCTTGATTTTCGTGTCTGTTACTATTACCCGGTTTGGATGACCGACGAATTGATAGAGCGAAAAATCGTATCAGGAGATGGTGATGATACTCTGAAAGTCGGCGGAGTAAAAGTATTTTCAGATGGTGCATTAGGATCGCAAACCGCTCTGATGAAAAAACCGTACCTCGGTAACAAGAATAATTATGGGCTTGCGGTCACCAGTCGAAGTGAACTGAAAAAGCAGATTGCCAAAGCATCGAAGCATCATTTGGCCTGTGCCGTTCATGCCATCGGCGATCAAGCAGTTGATAATGTTCTGGCCGGATTTGAATCGCTGTCCAATCCAAAGGCGTTACGTCATCGGATCGAGCATCTTCAATTAATCTCAAAAGCGGATATCGGTCGTCTCCGCAAAATTGGTGCGATAGCCTCTATGCAACCGAGTCATTGCCCATCCGATAGAGAGCTTATAAAATTGTATTGGGGTGCGCGGGGCAAGGATGCCTATGTTTTCAAGAGATTGATGACTGAAAAAATCCGATTGGCCTTTGGCTCAGACTGTCCGATTGAGCCGCTTGATCCTTTAGCCGGGATAAGTTGTGCGGTAAATCGAACCGGTTATGGAGAACGGGGGGGTAAATTCTATCCAGCCCAATCTTTGACGGTAGCGCAGGCTCTTCATGGTTTTACGGTCGGGGCGGCATATGCGGCTGGCTCGGAGAAAAACTTAGGAAAAATTGCACCCGGCTATTTGGCTGACTTAGTAATTTTGGAAGACAATATCTTCAATCTGCCCTCCTCACAGATATATAAGACTGGGGTGGCGGCCACAATCTTCAATGGGAAAGTAACTTACAAGAATAGCCAGAGCCGTTTGTGGTGATTGTGAAAAATATATTTATTATGTAGATTGCTTTTATCTTTCAATTATCTCATTTAGTCACAATTTTTAGTTTGATTTTCGTACAAAATAGACCTAAAATAAATCCTTTAAAAATGGCCACTTTGCAGGAGAAATTATGACCAAAACAACTCAGGAAATACTCAAGCAGATTGACGATGCCGGAGTAAAATATATTCGTCTCTGTTTCACCGATATTCTCGGTCGGTTAAAAGGGATGGCTCTAACCCGACCAGAAATTGAGGAAGTCCTGGAGATGGGCCAGGGGTTCGATGGGTCCTCTATCGAAGGATTTGTTCGGATCGAAGAGTCCGATCTGATGGCGGTTCCGGATAGAAAATCTTTTCGAATATTTCCCTGGGAAGTAGGGGGACAGAAGGTAGCAATGATGTTTTGCGATATCACCACCCCGGATGGGGAGCCATACGTTGGGGACCCACGCTATATTCTCAGGCGTACGCTTGAGAAGGTTGAGAAAAAGGGTTTAACCTTTTATACCGGTCCCGAAATCGAATATTTTTATTTCAAGGATGACCAACACCCGGAGATCATTGATCGAGGTGGCTATTTTGATTATGCCACCGTTGATATCGGTACGACTCTGCGCAAAAAAACGGTCACAGCTTTAGAGTCGATTGGGATTCCGGTCGAGTGTTCGCATCATGAGGTCGCACCATCACAACACGAGATTGATCTCAAATATCAGGATGCGCTGGTGATGGCCGACTTCGCACAACTGTACAAATTTATTGTCAAAGAGGTGGCTCAGGATAACGGTTACTATGCAACCTTTATGCCCAAGCCGCTCTTTGGAGTCAACGGTTCCGGTATGCACGCTCATATGTCAATTTTTGAAAAAGATCGTAACCTCTTTTTTGACGCGGACAAACCTTACCACTTGTCTGATATGGCCCGCTATTTTATTGCCGGAATCCTGCGTCACATTTGCGAATTCACGCTGGTGACCAATCAATGGGTCAACTCTTACAAACGGTTGGTGCCTGGATACGAAGCCCCGGTATATATCTCATGGGGACGTCGCAATCGCTCTTCTTTGATTCGTGTTCCGATGTATCGGGTTGGTAAAGAGAAGGCGACTCGCATTGAGTTGCGTTCCGCCGATTCAGCCTGCAATCCATACATAGCTTTTTCGCTGATGCTGGCGGCTGGCTTAAGAGGGGTTGAGGGGAAATATGAACTGGTCGATCCGATTGAAAAAAATATTTTCCATATGAGTAATAAGGAACGGGACGATCTTGGAATCAAATCATTGCCGGGGACGCTTGAAGAGGCGATCAAAGCGGCTGAGAATTCGGAACTGATGCGAGAAACTTTGGGTGACCATATGTTTGAATCGCTCTTGGCCAACAAACGGGCCGAGTGGGATGAGTATCGCGTCCATGTTACCGGATTCGAAGTCAAAAAATATATGCCGATGCTGTAAGCGACCAAAGGTGGCAAGATTTTTTAGCAAGTGATTATTGTCGAGATCGCCAGTTTTATAATACTGGCGATTTCAGTTTTATATCATCTTGAACCGCAGTATAAAAGATGCCCGACCGCTGTCCGCCACCGGAGGTGATCTCCGGGATATTGGAGAGTTTGGATGCCGCATGTAACTGCCAATCGAGTCAAAATGTATTATGAAATAGTTGGTCAGGGGACGCCAATCGTTTGGCTTCACGGTTTTACCCTTGACCGTCGGATGTGGCATCGGCAGGTCAAGTATTTTTCCCCTAACTACCGGACAATCGCCTACGATTCGCGAGGGCATGGTCTGTCAGACTGCCCGCCAAGTGGGTACGCTCGCGCTGACCGCATCATTGACCTGTTTCAGTTGGTGCGATCTCTTAAGCTCGGTCCATTCCATTTGGTCGGTTTATCAATGGGTGGCGCAACCGCCTTGGGGTATGCTATCGATTATCCTGATGATTTACTTTCGTTGACTCTGGTTGACAGCGCGGCGGGCGGTTTTAGGCCACCCTCCAAATATCGGGATTTGCGGGAGGTGGCGGTTGATAAAGGGGTTGATGAGGCGAAGCGGCGTTGGATGAAATCGACGCTGTTTTATTTCTTGAATCAGAATGACCAGTTGAAGGCAGAACTGGTGGAGATGATGAAGGGGCATTGTGGACAGTTGTGGCTTGATCCAAAACGAGGCAAGTACAAAGACCGGGACGATGTTTCGTTATCAACCAAGATTAAAATTCCGACGATGATTTTTGTGGGGGAGAAGGATCGCTATTTTTTACCTCTGGCCAAAACACTTCATAAAAATATTGCCAACTCAGAGCTTGATGTCGTCGCCGGGGTTGGGCATATGCTGAATATGGAAGCGCCCCAAAGGTTCAACTTGCGATTGGAGCAGTTCCTCCACAGGATTGAGGTGTAATAATGAATTATTTTGAGATTCGGGAGAGACTTAAGACACTCCATAAGATGCGCCGTTTGTATAAGGAGTATCTTAGCTTTACCAATCGTTTCGAGAACCCGGCGGCTCAAATTATCATTAGCCAAATGCGACCGCTGGTACCGATGACAATTGAGTCGCTCAAATATGCCGGAGTGGGATCAATTGTGACACATGATGCGCCATCCAAAGGGGGGAAACGGTACAAGATCAATATCATCAAGGCAATTTTTCGCGAATCTTTAACCAAAAATTTCAGCCTCGACGATAACGGGCCGTTAGAGGCGATTGAGGCGGCGCTGGCCAAGTACCGGGTTCTTTTAACGCGCGCCCGTTTACAACTATTCAACCCGATTTTCTGGTTGGTGCAGTTTGTTGGGTATGCCATTTCAAGTCCGTTTTTTATCATGCAAAAATGTGGAATAGATACGGCCGATTTTGAAAAAACATCGGTGGGTCGAATGATTAAATTAATCATAGCATTGGCGATGCTTTATCTGATCTCAGAAGCGAGCGGTTTTAGTCAATGGTTACGAGGAATCGTTTGATGCTGTAGGTTTGGCACAGAGAGAATGACTTAATATTTTCACTCGGTCATAAAATAATTCTTAAAAATTTGCTAAAATAGTTTCCAAAATCGCTTGATAATTTGTCGAAACTGATTAACAATAACCGGTGACTGGAAACTTGTAATTAAGTCGTCACCTTTAAATAATTTGTCACCTGATTAAGGCAACCAGTAAGGTACAAAGGAACTGCCGGATGAATGACAAAGTAGCCATAGCTGTATTTATTTCGGGTGGAGGGTCAAACCTTCAGGCTATTATGGATGCCTGCGAAAACGGCACAATTCCCGGTCAGGTTGTGTTGGTCGTCAGTAACAAGAAAAAGGCATATGGCTTAGTTCGTGCGAATTCAGCCGGAATTGACGCTGTCGTACATAAGCGAAAGAGATTTCCATCCGGTGACGAAGCGGACCAACATCTTCTGGATATATTAAAAGATCACTCGGTTGAGATGATCGCGACCGCCGGTTTTTTGCAGATGCTACCACCGGCTATTGTCAGAGCCTATCAGGGGCGAGTCTTAAACATCCATCCCGCCCTATTGCCTAAGTATGGTGGC
>JAUUYJ010000223.1 GCA_030588275.1 Candidatus Zixiibacteriota bacterium
AGGCACCGATCATATCGGGTGGGATATAAACGATGCGGATATCTTTGATATCCATGTTGGTGTAAAGAACATATTTTGATCCACCAAACATTTTGGAGACGCTACATTTTACATCACGCCCCTTTTCGGACTTTTTGATTAGCTCCTTGATCGCTTTTTCAGTCGCACGATAACGGGCTTTACCATCTAATTTGTCAGAAACTTTTGACCTGATTTGATCGGTGACATCTTCGGAACTGAGAGTTACATAGGCGTGGTAACCGATCGCCGGAATCTCTTCGGCGTTACTTCCGGCGTAGAAGCCGAATTCGATCAGATTGTTTTCCAGACTGCTTTGCTTTTGAACCGCGCCAAAGGCGACATGATGATTGGTGATGATCAATCCTTTAGCCGAAACAAATGATGCGGTGGCGCCGAGACGGACGACCGCCGAGGCAATCCCTCCTCCATCGGAATCAATGATTTGGTTTGGGGACAAAACCAAACCACGATCCTGCAAACTCCCAAAGTCAATTTTGTCAAGGTCATAGAGTGGCCACATCCCTTCATCGGCTGTGACAACTGAGGCCAGAAGTAAAATTGAGAAGAATGAAGTTGATAGAAAAGAGACAATACGCATAAGAAACCCTCCAGAAGTTTAACCTAATAAGGGTAAAATTATCTGGTATGGCAAGCGTAATAGAAGTTTACCTGGATGAAATTGCTTTCGTAGATTTGGCTCTGAATTCTCTCAGCTCATTTATATCCAGAACCAAAGATATTATCCTGGGGTTGTTCTCATCAACTGGTGGGACGCGGGTCAGGATTGCCCAGGGTGCGGTAATGAGCGAGCGGCCCTGAAGCTGGCCATCCCACAACGATCCGACGGCGCAACATTTGATTACATAGGATGATGCCAGACGCGCGCCGGACAAAAATATATCCCGATCACGACCAAATTTGTCGCGCACTTTATCGTTGGGCCGATAAGGGGATGTGACCGGAACAAAAATCAAATCGGGCTGATTTTCCCGGCGTGATGCAAAGTTATCCGGATCCAAAACGTCGGCGCAGATCATTATTGAAAATGCGATACCGTTTTTTTCAAACTGAACAACGGAGTTACCGGATGCATCAAAGCAGTTCCCCGCGCCGGGGATGATTCCATTTCTCAATTCGTTGAGAGTCGGATTTGTTTTTCGGTATGAACCGATCAAACGACCTCGGTCGAAAATATAACAGGTATTGAAAAATTGTTTGCCATCAGTTTCAATTGCCGTTCCGCCAATCAAGGTCGCCCCGAAACGATCCGATAAGACGCGGCAGTATTCCAATCGCTTGATCGCCAACTCAGAGTTTCTGATATTATCTCTGAGGTTGGGATCGACATTGAAGTACTCAGGCAGGATGACAAAGTCGGGTCGCCTTTTGAAAATCAAAAGGTTTTCCTCTCGGCTTAATTCCTGGCCAACCTGACATTGTACGATTGTGATTTTTATTAACATGATATCTCTTGTTACGGTAAAATAGTTAGGTCCGTTTCATCTCACAGCTATTAATATTTTCCTTCTGACTCCCGATACTAAGGTGTGTGGCACCGATAGTCGTTGCTATAATGCGATCGGTAGATTATATTACGATTGAGGTCTTATATGAATCAAAAAATAATAATAAGTGATGAAGCGGGACGATTGGACAAGCTGTCCCTAATTGAAACCCAATTATACAAAAATGGATATTATCGGATTGTCGGCGTCGATGAAGTTGGTCGGGGTCCGCTGGCTGGACCGGTTGTTGCGGCGGCTGTC
Source organism: Candidatus Zixiibacteriota bacterium (assembly GCA_030588275.1). GTDB lineage: Bacteria > Zixibacteria > MSB-5A5 > GN15 > JAAZOE01 > JAUUYJ01. The sequence continues at coordinate 1,788 of JAUUYJ010000223.1, forward strand.
TGCTTACCTCCCGATATAATTATCAATGGCATTGACGATTCAAAAAAGCTATCAGCTTCACGGCGCGAGGATGTTTTTGATCAAATTGTCGCATCCTCAGCAATTTATGCTATCGGGATCGTCGATCATCAGGTTATTGATCGGATAAATATTTTACGGGCATCCCTGCGAGCAATGGGGGAGGCGGTCATCAAGATGGATTGCCAACCGGAAATTATCTTAGTTGATGGTCGGGAAACGATTCCCAGTCTGAATATTCCTCAGATGGCGGTGATTGGCGGTGATGCCAAGTGTCGCTCAATTGCGGCGGCCTCGATAATGGCCAAGGTGACGCGCGACAGGATCATGGAACGATATGACAACCTTTATCCGGGATTCTCTTTTGCTCGCCATAAAGGTTATCCGACCTCAGATCATATGAAGGAATTAAGTGGTAATGGTCCTACCCCGATCCATCGTCGGAGTTTTCGCCCGGTTCAGCAAATTGTCTTGCAACACGAGTTGACTCTGACTTCGTGACCGATTCCCGGCAAAGGAAAGGGCGGGCGGGTGAGGATCTGGCCTGTCAATATCTGCAACGGCTGGGATTTGAAATTATCCACCGCAATTATCGGTTGTCCCACCTTGAGTTGGATCTCATTTGTTATGATGGCGCTTGTCTTGTCTTTGTTGAGGTGAAAAATTCGCCATCAGGCACATTTGGACATCCGGCAACATGGATAGACCAAAAAAAAATGGATCGGTTACGGAAGGCGGCCGAATTATATATTGATGAAAATGAGATATCAGGGATTGATATTCGTTTTGATGCGGTGACGATCAATCGGGGTGAGGTGGAGTATTTCAAGAACGCTTTTTAGGGGCTGAACCGCTTTGCCTTACAATTCAGATTCTGCTGGTCCATCAACCTCAGGCATCGCCGGGCGAGGGGCAGGGGGCCAGATTTGAACTACTTAAATTCGGTGGTAGATCCCATCTTTGCGAGTCATCATTCTCTCATCTATGAAGGCTCGGCGAACACGGCAGAAGTCGCCAAAATACTGCTCAATGATCCGGTTGACCTCCGCCTCGGTATAGGATTTATCCATTTCAAAATTTTCCAGAATGTATTGAAGAACCAGCATTAATTTATTGCGCTTGGCTGGCAAGGTATAAAATTGGCCATCGCGTAGGAATCTATTGACGATTTCCTGATTGCTAATCATAATTAACATTCCGGTGTTTTGAGCCTGAGTCCGTACCTTATTAAAAATAATATAAAGGTTTTGCTATCTGATGCCACATCAAAAATAACAATTGAATTTGAACGGCCAGTGGTTATATTCTATAGCATAAGATTTTCAAATTCTAAAGCGAATGCAAGGAGATAGTGATGGCAATAAAAGAAAAAATTGTGAAAGAGTTTAACGCTCAGCTTCAAAGAGAGTTGTATTCTGCATACCTGTATCTGGCAATGGCCGCCTATTTTGAAACGACCGGGCTGAAAGGGTTTGCCCATTGGATGAAAAACCAGGCGCAGGAAGAGCGTCTTCATGCCGATCGGTTTTACGATTTTATCGTAAGTCGGGGTGGTGTGGTTGAACTGGAGGCGATTGAAAAACCGCCAACCAGTTGGGATTCATATCTGCACGCATTTGAGGAAACTTTGAAGCATGAAGAGTCGGTAACCACCTTTATCCATGACCTGGCCGATATCAGTATTGCAGAGAAGGATCATGCCGCTCACAGCTTTCTGAAATACTTCATCGACGAGCAGGTGGAAGAAGAGGATACTGTCAATGATATTATAGCCAAGCTGAAACTGGTTAAAGATTCGGCCGGTGGTCTGTTTATGCTTGATACTGAACTGGGAGGTCGACCGGAGCCAACCGCGATAGATGGTGGCCCGGCTTAATTTCTAACGCTGATAATAAGTTCGTTTAGGCGGGAGACTTTTCTTTCTTCCGCCTTTTCTTTTGGTCGGGAGTTTTTATCGTTCCAGCCGCCAGATATTTTCTAAGGTCGGTTTCAAACAGTCCGTCCAGCGATCCAATATCGGCCCGAATCAATTCTTTGATTAGATCAATATGGGGCGAGAAGGCGTTCTCCAGGATTAGACAGACAATTTCGTAAAGCTGAACGGTAGTGATCAAGCCGATCTGTTTGGTCCAGTTAACCTCGATTATTTTTTTCTCAAAAATTGCCGTCCGTTTTATCGGTGGCTTACCAAACGGGCCGTTGACGACCAGAAGGGGGGATGGTTTTTCACCCTTATCAAGTTGGTCAACTTTGTCGATCAGCTTTTTGTAAACGGCATATTCAATTGGCTTGTTTTCCGTCGTGGCAATCATTCCTGCGATAGGATGAGAGGTTGTGTCACGCAGATATAGATCAAGGCCGGCTTGCGAAACATGTTCCGGCGGATCGGGCAGTTCGAATCCAAGCAGGCGGAAAGCCCGTCTGACTAACTGCTTTAATTCGTCGTCAGTGGCATACAGCAGGCCAGCGTATTCCAGAATTCGGTCCCGTTTGCGGAAAAGTTCGAGTCGTTGTTGTTCCAAGAGGCAGATATCTTTTTCTGTCTGGATCAATTCGCTACTATATGGATTAACCGTCTGTAATTTGTTCTCATAGGTCTCCAGCCAGACTGGTTGATTCGGGCCGTTTTGAGACTCATCCAGAATTGCTCCAAATGACCTGATTAGGCA
>JAUUYJ010000009.1 GCA_030588275.1 Candidatus Zixiibacteriota bacterium
GATTTCTTGTTGGCAATTTCACGATGGCAGGCAGAACAATCTTCCGGAGCATGAGGTAGCTCAGGATTGTGCGCCTCGTGACAGGTCAGACAGTTCTGACCAGGGTTATGGTACCCCTCCAGAATTTGAGGAAACCCTGATGGTCGCGACGGATTATAACCATGACACAAGATGCAAAAATCACGCTCATCCGGTATATTTGGAGTTACCTCGTCGGGTGCTTCGACATGCGCACCAGCCGGTCCGTGACATGTTTCGCACGACAAACCAGCATGATTGGACCCAGCTTTGGTTTCTACAACATCATCGTGACATTCGACGCATACCTGAAATCCGGCATAGATCGGTTCGAGAGAGGCAACTTCGCCGACCGCATCCGATCGATAATGACCATACTCACCAAACGAATCGGGAACCAAAAATATCTGGGCGGCAATAAAGACCCCAATCAGTATAGCAAAGATGATGATAACCGGAATCATTTGTTTTGGAAAATTCGACATCTCTTCTACCTGTCCTCCCACAACTTAAAGCGGATTAATATTGTCGCCAAAAGTATCTATTACAGAGCTTCTTGTCAATATTATTTCACAACTTTAAGCAAAAGAATTCCAAAGGATTACGACACTTCACAATGATAGACATTTTTGAGGACAATTCAAGCAAAAGAACAGGAGTTTGTACCATAATTCCTGTTTTTAGTGATCGAGATTAGGGAGTTGCAATCACTATCGTGGACCCTTTTTATCTATTATCGTATTCATTAATAATCAACCTCAGACAAGCCCCCTCATTAATAGTGATTAGGCAGGAAACCTCCCCCGACTTAAGCTTCACTATATATATGTCGATCCATTGGATATTGAAGGAATATTGATTATAATTCAGTCCGGCCTCATTGGTTTGGTGAAATAAAGAAAATTTGAGCACGGCAGGAAAATTGAGCACAAATCGGATCAAACAGATAATTCTATTCCTCTGCCTTCTGGGTATCCCTTTGGCTAACCAGCTTTCAGCCGAGGTTTCGGTCAAAATTACAACCGATAACATAGTTTCACCCGGAGGAAGTGTCAGGGCGGTTATCATTCTGGATGATCCAACCGGTCAATTTGAAATGGCCGGGCTTGACCTCCTGCTTAAGCCGGACTCTTTTTTTACCGTTCAATCCTGGTCGATGGGGCAATTACTGGTCGATTGTGGTTGGGAGTACTTTAATATCTATTCGGACCCATCGGGCGGGATCAGGATATATGCGCTTGCCGACATTAACAACGGCCCGAACTATCCTTCATGTTATGGTTCAAACGGCGGCATATTAGCCGAGATAATTCTTACTCTTGCACCTGATTATCCCGGCCCTTGCGGTAGCTTACCGCTGAACTGGTATTGGGCTGGATGCAATAATAATAGCATAACCTCTTTGTCCGGTGATACTTTATATATATCGGGGGACGTTTTTGCCTTTGACGGATACGATTATTCCTTAATCCCCCGCCAGTCCGGTTTCCCGACCGGTGGAGGGGCGCCTGACCAATGTCTGCCCAACCTTCGTTATGTCAATTACTATAATGGAGCCGTTTTTGTATCCGGCCCGGACAATCAACCGCCAACAATCATCTGCCCTAATGATACGACGGTCGCCGCCGCAACCGGACAGTGTGGTCGAACCATTGCCTATCAGCTCCAGATTACCGACAACTGTCCCGGCCTACAACTGTCATCCTACCCTCCCTCCGGTTCGTTTTTCCCGCTGGGAACGACCCTCGTCGTGGGGGTTGCTACCGACCTGTTAGGCAACAGCAACGAATGTAGCTTCGTGGTAACGGTAATTGACGATCAACCTCCGGTTATTACCAGTCCGGATGATATATATACAACTACCGATCCGGGGCAATGTGGAACTTATATAGATTTTTCAGGAACCGTCACCGATAATTGTCCGGGCGCGATCGCCTATAGTTACCCTCCTTCAGGGGTTTATTTCAGCACCGGCACAACGACGGTAATCTGCGTTGGCCTTGATCAAAGCGGTAATGTTGACACCGCCTACTTTGATATTCATGTCTCTGATATGGAACCGCCCGAAATTGAATGCCTACCAGATACAATTCTGTCAACCGATGACGGTCTCTGCGGAGCAACCTTCACAATTATACCGGAGATCTCTGACAATTGCGGACAACTGGAATATTATAGTGATCCTCCGGTCGGAACCTTTCTTGAACCGGGCGACCGAACCGTAGTTAGCTGGGCGGTTGATCAGTTTGGCAATACCGATTCCTGTTGGTTCAACCTGTCGATTGTTGATGATGAACCACCTCAGATGATCTGTCCCGACGATATTGTCGTCGGCAACGATTCTGGTTCATGCGGGGCATTTGTGGAGTTCACGCCAACCGTTTTTGATAACTGCCCCGGAGCAGGCTTCTTCACCATGCCTGAATCCGGCTCATTTTTTGAGATCGGAACAACGACAGTTATTTGTACCGCCATCGATCCTGCCGGAAATCGAGATATGGAGCAGTTTCAAATAACCGTTGTAGATAGCTTCCCTCCGGTGATCGTTTGCCCGGTAGAATCGGTTTTTTACAACGACTCCGGGTTGTATGGAGCGATTATCAACTACCAGATTACCGCCTTTGACGACTGTTCCGAGCCGATAATTATCTCAACCCCTCCGTCTGGCTCTGTTTTTCCAATCGGAACGACGGTGGTCAACGGGTCGGCTCAGGATATGGCCGGAAATATTACCACCTGTCAATTTGACATTCATGTTGCGCTAAATGATGGTGATCTGGACGAACTGCCTGACTGGGATGATAATTGCCCCGAAGATTTTAATCCCGATCAGATGGATGGTGACAGCGATGGGATTGGAGATATTTGTGATGTCATTTATGGTGACGCCAACGGTGACCAGATTGTCAATGTCGGAGATGCTGTCTTTTTGATAAATTTTGTATTTGGTCAGGGAGCCCCGCCTGCTTCATTCGCCGCCGCCGATGCCAATTGCGATTTGACCGCCGATGTCGGTGATGCCGTTTACCTGATAAATTATATATTCCGGTCCGGTCCGACACCTGACTGCGAATAATTTTTTCCCCAAAAAAACCTCTATGATCTATGTCGTTGTAAGTCGATCAACCTGGATTTTGGATACGACTTCACCCAACGAAGGGGATTTGGTATAACAGCCCAGGACTCTGGGGCACATTTCCGGAATTGTCTGTCGTATATGATTGCAGTTTATTATGGTAGCCGGAGTTTTTTCCACCTTTTTGTTCATGCTACAGCCCACATTTTAAGATCCCGGTTGACTGTCAAAGTTGTCGATCATGGATATACATAAATACCCTTACTCTACTGGTCGAACCGTTGGCAAAAAAACTTAAGCCGGTTAATCTGCACGGAGAAAACGGGTTATATTATTTGAGTCAGGTCGATATCAATTAGATTTAAACCAAAACGGGGCTCTGGATGAGACAAAATATCCCATTGCAAAATTATTGAATATCGTCCAACCTCAAAAACTCAAGCGATCAGCCAGCTTCAAATGATATCCAAAATGTTATGTTGATTTGAAGATTGTCTGTATCGACAGGTGGGCGGTAGCAGCTAACTACTGTGACATCTACGGCTTACAATTTCGACAAGGTGAGTACCCGTCATAATAAGCAAAATGACGCTGATCAAAAATGACCTTTCGGGATTCAGATAACTTTTGGACCGCACCGCAGGATGGGCGATGAAAACGCATCGTAGAATTATTGGCGATATAGTAAGGCTCGTCATCCTCACCAAAATTCCATATCCCAATTTTATTCTTCATGGCAATCCGTTGTGCTTCAAGTAATTTGGGTAGTTCTACCTCGTTTTGGAAAGATCCCTTGAACAGATAAATTCGAGCATATCCGGCTCTGACAATTTCAGCATTGACCAAAAGGGAATCGATATAAAGATAAGCCAGCAATCTCCCATATTTATCTCGCCGGCGATAATCAAACCTTAACTCAACCTCCATCCCCTTGACCAGGCTGGATAAGACAGACCGGGCTGAATCATAAAATGGCTCCCCCCTCTCTGGCGTATCTATCCCTAACAGACGGACCATGTCGAAACCGTTCAGCTCCGCCGTATCACCATCCACGACCTTTGTTACGCTGAATGTCTGTTCCCGATCATGCCGGAGTTCCCTGACGAATCGAAACAGCACCAATAGCGGGATCAAAACAACAATTGCCGCAATATATCTTTTTTTCATCATCGGATCTGAACCAAGGCCCGGCTTTGCCCGAACTGATCCCGCTCAATGATAATCCGGTTTTCCACCAAATCTTTAATCCCTTCAATGTGGGAAACAATTATTATCTGAGGAAAACGATTCGTCAGCCGGGCCAACCCCTCGATAATCATTTGCCGTCGGTCCAAATCCTGAGAACCGAAGACCTCATCCAGAATGACAAAATTGTTAGCAATCTTTGCCATCGCCGCCATCTCAATTGAGATTGCCAACCGGAAGCAGAGGTTGGCGAGGTCGATCTCCCCACCGGAAAAACGGTTGATTGGGTGGGATTCACCTCGGTCAAGAATCTTAAGATTATACTCCTCATCAAGTTCGATCTCCTGATATAACCCATCGGTCATTTCCCGGAAGAGATCGGACGTTCCCCGAGACAATGTTGGCCGGATTCGACCAATTAAGAAAACTCGGAATTCAGCAAACAAAACCGATAGCCTCTCCAGGACGGTCAGCTCTACCCTCACTTTGGATATCTCTTTCTTTGAGGCGATAAAATCGGCTAATTGTCGCCGGAGAAACTCCCGCTCCGATTCAACCAACCTTATCTGCCCATCGTTCCTCTCAGCCACAATCAAAAGATGGGACTCTTTTGCTTGGTACTGCTCCGCCTCATGACGCAAATTGACAAGCCGATCCAAATCAAAACCGATTTTAGAAACCTGCTCCCTGGTCTGTTTCAAAGCTACCGAAACTGATTCCTGCTCAGTTCTTAACTCCTCCTGCTCCTCTATTAGCAGATGCTGACGAGCCATTTTTTCGGTAATCCGAATGAGCCGCTCCCGATCCTTAATTCTGGAGGCAAACTGTTGCTCCGCCTGAGTCAAGCGGTCGGCATCAAATTCAATCACCCCAATTTCAGACAGCCTAAGGTCAATCCCCTTCAGGCGAGCCCGGTTCTCCTCGATTATCCGGTCACCTTCAGCCAGCCTTACCTCCACAACCGAGAGAGCTTTTTCATCTTCCACCAGATCACGCAGGCTGTTTTCCAGATCTGAGAGAACCATTTTTTCTTTTCTACCGGTCACTTCCAGCTCAGAGAGCCGTTTTCTTTGCAGGACAATCCCTTTACCGATCTCTGTCAACTCCTGCTCAAAATGACGCTCGATATCACCCAGATGCTCCCCCAGCGGTCGTAGGCAGAACTTGCAGGTGGCATCCGGACCAAGGCGACCAATCTCCCCCTTCTGGCTTTCCAGCTTTTTCCTGTCTGACTCAAGAACCTTCAGATCAGAAGCAACCGCCCTGAATTCAGCTCGTAACTTATCATCTTTTTGCCGGCTCGATTCCAGCGACTGTAGCAGGTCAGCCTTGCTCGCCAACCTCTTGTTTAAAAGTGACACCTCCGACAGATATTTTTCGTGGTCGGCCAGCCGCCCATCTAAAGAGGGGGTGACAACCCCCTTTTCGACAAGAAGATTATCCCGCTCTCTCCTTTGAGATTCCCCCCGGCGAATCTCAATTAACCGCTTCTCAACCTCAGAAAAATCGGCAATCCGCTTTTCAAGTTGGCCCTTTTCTTCAGCCAGATCTGAAATCTCGTTCAACTCAACGGCACGTTTGTTAGCCTCAGTTTGGATTTGCTCCAGCCTGGACTGCAACCCTGCTAATTCTTTGTCCAATTTTTGATACTCAATTTGACGCTGGCTCAGGTCGGCAATAAGCCTGTTTGAATCTTCCCGGCTGACTCCAACCGACTTCAGCTTCTCAGATATATCAGATTTTGATTGCTTAAGTTGTTTTAGTTGAACCTCTTTTGCCCTCTGCTGTGATTTGACCAAATCTTCCTCGATCAAATTTTGCATCAGGATCTCCAGTTTTTGCCTGATCCCCCGGATATCATTTCTAAGATCACCAAGGGCCGTATCAAGGCGACCAACCCCAAGCATTTGGGCCAGATGGTCCTTTCGCTGGGCCGGGCGGGCATCAGAAAGAGCGTTCAGCTCTTTTTGGCGGGCAAAAAAGCTGGAGGAAAATCCTTTTAAGTCCAACCCCAACAACTTGATAATAAAATTATCAACCTCCCGTGTGGAGACTGCGTCAATCTTTCCGGCTCTCATCAGGGTTGCTTCGCTACGGCCACTCTTCCCCTTGATTGTTCGTGTCAGACCGTATTCACGACCATCCAGAACAAAATCGAGGCGAACCTGACAGTCATCGGTATCGGCCGCCATCTGCCGCTTGATCCCCTCTTTTCCCGATCGGGCCGCGCGGTTTCCATACAGACACCATGAGATCCCCTCCAAGATAGTCGATTTCCCGGCCCCATTCGGGCCGACAATTCCGGTAATTCCGGGTGAGAACTCAATAACCTGCTCTTCATACTGGCGGAAATTGTGAAGATATAATCGAGATAGGATCATGCTCAATTGTAATACAATCGGCCCCTTTGAGCAAGCAACAACCGGGCTAACGCCTTTAATAGGGCGAGATTGTGATATTATTATTTATTTACAAAAAGGATCCAAATAACTCTTGACAAAATGACATTATTATCTATTTTGGTCGTGAGCGTGTGTTTAGGTTGTTCTGGGCCTTGAGCCAACTTGTCCCGAATGGCCGATCTTTATACCTCTTTAACTGACCTTTGATATACTGCTCCAATGCAAACTTTAATGAGCCATTGTTTGTGTTATCTGCAGGGGTCACGATAATCGCTAACGCATTTTTTGGTACGATAATCTTCCCTAAGTACTTTCTGTACTTATGTATCCGTTGGGTGTGAATCCTCATTCATAATCCACCTACATACAATGACAATTCGTGATTTGTTTATAGGAGGTGACGTTTTTTTTGCAGCTCAGTAAATGCTTGTAAGAGTTAGGTGCGAATTTACAAAACACAGCTTTAGTGGAGTTAACGTCAACCTTCTTTAAGCTTTAAAGAAAAGAATTTGACTCCATCTCCGTAATTAGGAAAAACATAGAATAGTTCATTTGGTTATTCTCGTATTTCCCTAGACACGATTTACCGAGAATAAGCATTCTATTCTAAAAGGCACTGTGTTGGATTCAACAAATTCTGCATAATGCCGAAATAATATGTTAGAGTGTTAACAAGTTGAACGTTCTTTGACTTTCCTTGTATTAAGGAGGAAATAAATGTCTAACAGACTGTTAATCGCAGTACTCACTCTGGGGTTGTTGATTACCTTTTGTGGTATGGCGTTTGCATCTGATGCACCAAAATCCAATCCTGATAGGGTTGTAAGTGTGAATCAGAATGCGCCTCGCTTCAATGATCTCCAGCAAGTACAGCGACATGAAGCCAGTTTCCAAAAGCCGATCGATGGTATTGGGCAGCTTCAAGCCCAGACCACCGTTCTTCCTCCCCCCTACTTCTGCGACTTCATCGACTACTCTGGCGGCGCTGCCGCATACTTCTGGAATATTCCCGACGCCTATGGCGACGACCTGATGAATATGCGCTTTACTTCGGCCGTAGGATACGATTGCTCCCTGCTCACAGCCTATATTGGTGTGTATGCCGCCGAATTGGTGGGCACGCCTGACATGGTTGTGTCGGTATGGGATGACGATGGCTTCGGATTCCCCGGTACTCAATTAGGAAGCGTTATTGTTCCGTTTTCAGCTCTTCCGACAACAGGCTTGACTTATGTCCCCGCTGACCTCAGTACGGCCAACGGCGGAAGCCCATTTGTCTTTTCGGATGGAGCGGAATATCACGTTGCCGTTACCACGAGTGATCATGTCAACAACGTTATTTCCATCCTCTCTGATGATGGATCGAACGGTACCCTGCGCAGTTCCGAAAATTGGAACGGCTATTGGGGTTTGATGCTTGATGACTGGGGAGTAGATGTCAACTTCCTTATTGGTGTTGATATCTGTTGCGCCGACATACCGTACACTGAGTGCTATACTCAGGACTACGCCTGTAACGTCGCATATTTCTGGACCCAGCCCGATGCTTATGGTGATGACTATTTCAACATGAGATTCACCTCGGAAGGTCCTGAGACCCTAACCGGTGTTGATATCGCCTTCTACGGTTCAGAAACTGTTGGTGTCCCTGATGCTGACATTTTTGTCTGGGGTGGCGATGGATCTGGTTTCCCGGATCTCTCCGTTGTTCATTATTCGACTACGGTCGCTAACGCCGATATCGATTATTTTGGCGCTACCGAGCATGTCGACCTGACAGCTGAAAATCTCGTCGTCATCGGCGACTTCTTCGTCGGTTGGTCAACCAACGACGCCACTGGTGGCGTTTTGGCTGGTCTTTCTGATGATGGTTCCTGTGGCACCATGCGTTCTTCGGAATACTGGGGTCTCTGGGGTTCGATGCTTGACGATTGGGGTGTTGATGTAAACTTCATCATCACTGCTGATCTGTGTAAAGACGAGTTCAATCTCTGTCAAACTGAATATGATTATTGTGGTCTGGCTTATTTCTGGCGTCTGCCCGATCGCTACGGCGATGTTGGTGACTACCAGAAGATCTCTGCCACCGGCGTTGGTTGCCGTTTGGAAGAGATCAGAATCGCTCTGTACGATACTGGCGATGCCGGTACCTACACGACCAATTCCGAAGTACAGATCTACGCCAGCGATGGTGGTTCTGGTCTTCCCGGAACCCTCTTGGGTGCCGTGACCATTACTCCTGCTGAATATGTTATGTACCCGGCCATGCAAACGGTTGACGTTTCCGGCATGAATATCCTCTATGATGATGATCTTTGGGTTGGAATCGAATCGCTTACTAGTGACACTTTGCTAGGTATTCGGACTCTGTCTGATGACGGTTCATGCGGCGACCTTCAGTCCTGCGAAAACTGGGCGGGAAGTTTCTTCTATATGCTCGACGATTGGGGCACAGACTACAACTTCGTAATGGAAGCTGATATGTGCTGTATCCCGCCGGACGAACGTACCTGTACTCCTGGCGAAAATTGGCCGACAACGGGTCACGACTATCGTCGTACCGCGGCTTCCCAAAACAGTACTGGTGACGCACGTTGCCAGCAGGCTGTTTCTTGGGTAAACGAAGATGCTGATGGATTTGTATATGCTCGCCCGATGATATCTGATGGTATCGTTGTGGCCATGTATCATTCCAAACTGCAAGCTTTCGATATCGCTAATGGTGCTCTTTTGTGGCAAAGAAACGGTCTCCCGGAACTGGGTTCCAGTCTCCGTAACTCCGTGACTATCGACAATGGTGTTATTTTCGCTGGTGGTGGTAACGCTCGTAGCTTTAGCGCGTTCGATCTGGTTACCGGTGCTACCATTTGGAGCCACAATGTTCTGAATAATCCTGGTTACGAAGCTTATGCCGGTAATCTCATTTATACGACTTCTGTCGTCTTAAATGGCGTCGTTTATTTCGGCACTACTGCCGGTGAATTCGTCGCTCTGGATGCCGTAACTGGTCTTGCTTATGCTGGTTGGACTGGTGCAAACCCAATGATGCTGGATGGCGATGTCCAGGTAACCACTTCCTCCAACGGTTCCAGCGTTATATACGTCGGTACCGATGGTGCTTTCGGTAATGGTAATGGTACGCTTTATGCTATCGATGCCGCAACCGGAGCTATCAATTGGAGCCTGACCAACGACGGAACAGGTTCTGGACTTCTTGGTTATGACGTTGATGGTGATACCACCTACACCGTAACCACAGAAATCTTCCAGGGTCCTATCTCTGTCGATGCTGACGGTTCCTTGTACTTTATCACCAGCTTTAACGATGAAATTGCTGGAGCACCATCAGGCGGCTATTATAGAGTCGATGCCAACGGTTCCGTTGTTTGGGCCAAGGGTGGTAAATTCCAACGCTTTACCGGTCCTGTACAGGACGTTTCTCACGTTATCTTCCAGTCCTTGCGCGCCTGGACGAGTGAGACAATTCAAATGGATGCCTTGAAGAAATCCAGTGGTGGAAATCTCTGGACATCCGACCCCTCTCAAGAGGGTATGGCTTGGGTTGAAGGCGCCTTGTCTTGTGAGCCTTTACTTCCCGATCTGTATTATACTGGAAACGGAACTGGTGAATTCCTCGCTGTTAACAGTGACGATGGATCCATTGCTTTCTCGTATGAATATGTTCAATCAATAAGCGGCCGTTTTTCGGGTGCTGCTATCGATCCGTCACACGTGGTCATGAGTAACCGGCAGGGTGATCTGTATTGCTTCACCAACCAGGCCGACCGTCCCCGTTTGGCAATCAACACTTACGATACGTTGATCCCGATTCCGTTCTTCACGCCGGATGGTACAGAAGTAACCTATCCGACCGTGTTCTTTAACAACGGTTGTGCCGATCTTACATACAGCCTTACTGCTGACGACTCTCCGGTCTCCGTGACCGGTACATCTGTTGATCCTAACAGACTGGCCCGTTTGCAGGCGGCAGCTAACAGTATGACTGACAACAGCTATCCTGAATTGGCCAGTACTCTGGTTAAAGCCCAACGTGTTGATGCTAATACGTTTGACGCTGACTATACAGAATCAGCCTATTCCAAGGACAGCTACAGCAACATGGCCGCCTATGCCCCGCCGGCATGGTTGAATTTCATGGTTACGACCACTGGAACTCTGCTTGAAGGCGAAGCTCTTGATGTTGTTTATAACATCAACGGAAACCTGGTTTTCCGTGGCGCCCAACGTTGTTATGTCACAATTGAAACCAATGACGCTTTTTATATCAACAGCGCGACCGAATTCCCAGTCGTTCAGTTGGGTGTCCTTGGTGGCTGTCTCCAATCTGAAGATGTTCTGATTTTTGGTGCTGCTGAAGAGAACACTGCTCCGGTCCACAACACCGGTGAGTTCGGCAACCAGAATACCAGCAACTTCTTTAGCTTTGACGGTGATGGCGCAGCTTACTGGCAGGGTGGTCTGTTCTATATGGCCGCTCCTACCGGTGGCGACGACTTCACTTCTCCTTTCCGCATGGCCTGGACCACAGATTCCTGGCACGGTGGCGATCCTCCAGATTTCTGGAATTCGCTCCTGCCGGATCCTCGCTGTGGTGCTTGCGAACCGACTCTCACGCCGGACCCTGTCCTTCTTGGACGGATGTCTCACGATGGCGGCCAGACTTATGATGATGTCTTCGGTTATGGCGCGGCTTATCGCTATATCGATTCTGTCGTCAACTTCGCTTGCAACGGCTCATGGGATTGGTCAGAAGTTAACTGCGCGTACGACAATGCTCTTACCCTAGGTATTGGTGTTGACGAAACGATGTATGGTGTTGTTGGCGAAGCAGCCTTGGCGAATGTTGTCATCTATCGGATGGATATTGAAAATCGTAACCATCCGGCCGCGATTGACGACGTTTATGTTGGCTCTTTCCAGGATTTCGATCTGGAATCCAACGGCAACGACGCATGGAAATTCGATCAAGCGACCTCGATTTCCTGGGGTTCTTCCTGTACTGGTGTTGATGTCTCTGCCACTAAAGTTTATGGCATGGGCAAAATACCGATGGATGTTGATCCGATGATTGGTGTCCGTACTGTGGACGCTAATCAAGGCATGTGGCACAACGACAACATTGCTCTCGATTCCATGTACTATTGGATGACACAACAGCCTGGCGCGACTGCTCAGGTTGGTCTTGACCTGAACTGGCCTTGCGACCCCAATAGTTCTAGTGCCGACCGCAATGGTTGGTTTAGCTTTAACATGCTGAACTTTGATACCAACGGTCTGTATTCCATGGGTGTTTACATCTTTGGTTTCGGCGGTGCTGATGTTAATGATGATGCTCGCTATACTGACTTGGCCATTCTGGTCAACCAGTTCTGCGGTTTCTCACGTGGCGATATTAACGACGATGGCGCTATCAACTTGGCCGACATTGTTGCTCTGCACAATATGCTTAACGCTGGCGGCAATGGCCCGCTGTTTGAGCATTTGGCTGACGTAAACAATGACGGTGCTGTTGATATGGGCGACGTCCTTTATCTGGCTACTTACTATTTCGATTGTACCTGCACAGCTCCGGCCCCGGTCGGTGCTTGGGTCCTTCCCGAAATCTGTCAGTAGTTAGCACGCGTCACAATAGTTTTGGGGAAGCAAGGCTTTTGCCTTGCTTCCTTTTTTTATGTCTGATATCTTTTATCCCATGACATTTTTATTAATCCTGGAATTCTCGGGATTTGCGAAGTAGAAATAAAAAGTTGTATTAAGAAAATAATTAACAGGTTATCAGGTGGGCAACATCGAAGAAGAAGAAAAAAACGATCTGGACATATTTGCCGTTTCGGCATACAAAATTGTCAGCGACTATTTCGATATCACCATATATCGGCCAACCGAAGATCGTGTCCTGTTCATCGCCGATCCGATTTTGCACAAACGTGGTTGGAAAAGGGTGATGAGCCGTCGTCTTGCCGCGATCGGGGCACAAGCCAGATTCAAGAGGGTCGAAAGTTCATATCAGATAACGATTATTCCTTTAGGACGCTCGGTCGGTCCCCCACCTTTGATAAATATCCTCCTTTTTATTCTGACCTTCCTGACCGTTCTTATCGTCCGGACCACCTGGGAAACGGGAACTCGTTTTATTGATGACCCATCTCTTTTGGCCCTCGGACTCCCTTTCACAATTACCTTGATGACCATCTTATTGGTCCATGAGATGGGGCATTTTATCGCCGGAAACAGCCGGGGGGTTATTATGAGTTATCCATACTTTATCCCAGCACCGACCTTCATCGGAACCTTCGGCGCTATGATCCGGTCCCGGACACCAATCAGGACACGTAATGATATAATTCTGGTCGGAGCTTCTGGACCGTTGGCTGGATTTATCCCATCGGTTATCGCTCTGCTTTGGGGTTATTTTAATTCGGAAGTCGTTTTGATACCGAGCGAACCAGCGATGTTTTTTGGTGGCTCACTTCTGACTGAGGCAATGGCCTACCTTATCGTCGGGCCGGTCCCGGATGGTTACGCCCTGCACCTTTCCTCCATCGCCTTTGCCGGTCATGTTGGCCTGTTAGTCACCATGCTCAACCTCCTCCCATTGGGGCAACTGGATGGTGGTCACGTCATCTACGGACTTTTGGGACGACATCAAAAGAGGCTGGCGATTCTATTTATGATTGTTCTATTTTTTTTGGGGTATTACTGGAAAGGTTGGTGGGTTTGGTTAGGACTGGCGGTTATCTTCAAGCCGTTTCATCCTCCAGTATTGGAGCCAGAGATTCAGCCTGATCGACGCCATAAAATTATTAGCTGGCTGGCGATTATTCTGTTTTTGCTGACGTTTATTCCCCGCCCGATGTACTAAGCCTCGACCGGCTGTTTCCGTTCTTCCTCATAAATCCCCAGCTGATTGATCAGCCCCTCTTTCCAGGCGGCGACCATAACATCAACAATAATCGGATCAAACTGCCGGCCCTTGTATTTTTCCAGCTCGGCAATGGCGGTGATGGCCGGTTTACCTTTACGATACGGACGCTCAGAAACGATGGCATCAAAGGTATCGACAACCGCTAACAGACGACCCTCAAGCGGTATCTCTTCTCCGGCCAACCCATCAGGGTAACCAGTTCCATCATAGAATTCATGGTGATACAAGATATAAGGCATGGCGGGGCTGAGATAATCAATCCCCTCCAGAATTTTGGCTCCGACCATAGGATGATCTCTGATTATTTTTCGTTCGTCATCGGTCAGCTTGCCCGGTTTGTTGAGAATAGCATCCGGAATACCGATTTTCCCGATATCATGCAACGTGCATCCCATCTTAAGTTCGGCCCGTTTTTCTTCAGACCAATTTAACCGGGATGCCAAGAGGTCGGCCAGGATAGTCACCCGTTCGGTATGACCCCTGGTGTACAGATCCCGAGCTTCGATAGCGTTGGCCAATGCTCGAATCGCTTTTATATAGGAAGATTGTAAATGTTCGTGGAGTCGATTGGTTTCAATAGCTGAGGCAATCTTTGACGCAACGATCGTCAAAAGGTGTAATTGCCCCGGCATAACCGCCATAAACGGATCTTCCTGGATGACATTCAATAATCCGATCGCCTCGCCCCGTGACATCAACGGATAGGAGGCCAACGATCTGATACAACTTTTCTCACCGGAAACGATATCGGTCAACGTTTGAGATTCGCAGTTATTTATGGCATTGCGGCACAATTCATGATTGCCACGCAAAAAATCTTCACAACCGGAGTCGTCAGGATTTCCCTGAATCAGGTACGGAATAGGAATCTGGTTGAAATTTTCTCGAACCAGAATCGAGATAGCATTGACACTGACAACCGAACGTGCCGTATCAGCCGCCTGATTGAGCATCTCTTCTAATGTCTTTGATGTCCCCATCGCCTCGGACAGACCATACAAGGCAAGCTGTTCCTTCAGTCGCAGGTTTTCCCGGTTTAGCTTCTGCCGCTCTAGGCCGCGCGTGACAGTGTTTTTCAAGGTTTCCAACTTGAACGGCTTGACGAGGTAATCGTAGGCACCTTTTTTGAGGACCGAGATAGCGTTGTTGACGGTCGGATAGGCGGTCATCAAAATGACGATACAGTCGGAATGATACTCAAGCGCTTTGGCCATCATATCAACTCCGGAATATTCCCCCATAACCAGATCGGTCAAGACCAAATCGACCTGATTATTGGCCAAATGTTCCAACGCTTTTTCTGGTTTGGAGTAAACCGTTACATCATATTCGTCAGAAGTAGCTAAGGCCTCTTCGACAATACTACAGATGTATGATTCATCGTCCACAACGAGGAGATTGTATTTTTGTCCGTTGGTAGTCATAAGCTTGTCGTCCTACCAAGAGATCGGAAGATTGTCTAATAATATTTAAGGGATAACTACGATATGTTCAAAATTTAAAACAATTCAGGACCGGTTTAGACATCAAGGGCGGCTTGGGCATGATATGAGGAACGGACCAAAGGACCGGAGACGACAACCGGTATCCCAACTTTGGTAGCTTCCAGTTCCAGAGCCTTGAATTCTTCAGGTGACCAATATTTTTTTAGAGCAATATGATCTTTCGATGGCCTCAGATATTGTCCGACCGTTACAATCTGGACCCCGGCCTGCTTCAGATCATAAAAAACCCCAACAACTTCCTCAAAGGTCTCGCCCAAACCCATCATGATTCCCGACTTGGTTTTTATATGAGGAAATGTCTTGGCGGCATGAGCCAAAACATTTAATGAACGCCTGTAAACCGATCCGGGCCGAACTTCGCGGTACAGACGCGGCACCGTTTCGACATTATGATTAAAAACGGTTGGACCGGCATTCAGAGCCACATCGATAAACTGTTCCCGCCCCTGAAAATCGGGAGTCAATATTTCGGTCGTGGCTTTTGGAAGAACCTTGTTGATCTCTTTGATTGTCTCGGCAAAATGGTTGGAACCCTGATCCGGGAGGTCATCCCGATTGACCGACGTTATGACAACATGTTTTAGTTCCAGCTCATAAGCCATCTGAGCCACGCGGCGCGGCTCCAGAATATCCAGCGGAGTGGGCTTGCCAGTACCGATATCGCAGAAACTACAATTTCTGGTACAGGTAGCTCCCATCAAAAGGAAGGTAGCCGTCCCCTCGTTAAAACATTCACCCCGATTGGGACAGTTCGCCTCTTCACAGACAGTGTTCAAAGAGAGCCGCCGCAACCTTCCAGCAACCTTTTGATATCCATCCCCGGAAAAGGGGGAAACTTTCAGCCATGACGGCCTTCTTATCGTGGAACTACTCATTTTTCTATTCCCGGTCTAATCAAGTTCAATAATATACGCGATTTCTGACTCGATTTTATCATTTTCTTTGAGGTAAAGGAATTTATTTTTCTTTCGATATCTATAATATATTGATTTATGTCGGATTACCGTCCGGTCTGCCCAATCGAGGAGCTTTAGCATGAAGATGTTCAAATATGCCGTTTTACTGATAATTGCAATTTCTCTCGTGACCAATGGTTTTGCGCAGACGACCAAGCCTCTGCCGAAAGTGCAGGCTCTGGATCAATTTAATCCGATAAAAATCGGTCCAACCGGTAATTCATTTAGATTGTCAACCGGCGATACCTGCATTACCAACCTTGGTCAGGAACCGCAATATTTTATCTTTCCCTGGGTTGTTGGGGATGAGTTGTACAAAGCGTTTCAGGACCCGTCCCAAACCTGCGACTCTCCTTATCCATATACGATCGAGGCGGTGCAGTTTTTCCTTTACTACGTCGATACGTTGCCCGGTACAGTTCAGCTGGCGGTTGATATTGAAGAAGCTCTGGACCCCGGCGGTTGTCCGTCACCGGGTGAAATGCTGGCGATCTCACCTTTGTACGAATTTCCGATGGAGCAGAATCTGTACCTGATAACCATCCCGCTTGACACGCCGATCGTTATCAACTCACCATTTTTTACCGGTCTTTATGTTGGTCCGAATGGCACTCCCGAAATGTCAGCCGTAATTACCGATTCCTTTCCCGCACCCTGCGCATCTTACAATGACTGGGGTGAAGGGTATGTTGACCTCGATACGGTCCACAACGATCAAACCGGAGAAAAAATATTTATCGGACGCCTCCTGCTGTACGCCGTTGGAACCACCGGTGGAAGCGGTGGCACCCAGCCGGCTCCCGATGCTATATTTGTCAATCCGGACGACTTTCAGTTGGTCGGAAATCAGGTTGATCTGTGGGCCAACGATGCCGCCGGATCTGATATAATTGACCAGGCCAGCTTTCAATATCGCGGAGATGGCAATTGGATTGATATTGGCACCGACGATAATGATGACCCACCACTGCGGGATGGAGTCACCCCATCCGGCTCAGGCAACGGTCTGGCGACAACCTGGTTTACGACCGGGTTGGCCGAAGATAATTATGACATGAAAGTTATCATCACCGATTCATTGGGACGAATCGATTCGACCATAATTCCGGTCCATGTCGATCCAACCCCTCCTTTCCCGAATTTGATTACCCCGATTTTGGGGCAAAACGTTTGTGGAGGGATAACGGTAGAGGTCTCATGCCCTGATGAGGATATCGTTTTTGTGACATTCGATATGAAATCAGCCAACGCCGATTATCAAATCCCCTTTCATATTTTCGACCAGTTTCTCGGAGGGGATGTTGACAACGATCCGTTAGACGGTAACCCCGCCTCCGGTGGAGAGTTTGGCGATTTTTGCTCCGGCCCCGCCGCCGCCGCCTCAGTCATCAAATATTGGTTTAATCAGGGATATAATTACATTATGCTTGAGGGGTCTAATGTATTGACCGACGAACAGCTTATCGACCGCCTCTTTTTGGCCATGAATATCAAAGAGCATTTTGGCGCCTATGACGGCGAATTTGTCGAAGGGTTGCGCCAATATATTATCACGCACGGTTCGGAGATGGAGTTGCGAACCGAACGGAACCCAACTCTCAATGACCTGTATAGCTGGACCGGTAACGAAGAATATACCATCATGGTTGGAGTCTCAGGTGATCCGGGTCAATGGATGACCCTTGCCGGATGGCTTCCACCGAGTGGTACAACGCACACCTTCCGCTTCATCAATCCGATAACAGCTGCGGTTGAAGAGATGGAAGTAAAAGATGAGGCTGGAGAATTGTGGGTTTGGCAAAATTCGGAGTGGCGCATCATCGACATCATCGTCGGGATGATCCCTTATAACTGGACCGTCAGCAAAACCGCCATCGGTGTTGATGCTTACGGCGGTGACGGTTGGGGAACCTTCTGGAGTGCCAGCGGATTGAACGAAGATTCGATTTACTTCTTCAGTACAACCGTCAACGACCAAACCAACAATGCCTTTACAACCGGGACGATGGTCCGTTACGATTGCCTGTTTGACCTCAAACCGGGTGATATTGATGATAATGGAAGCATTGATCCGGCCGATATGGTTTATCTGATAAATTTCCTTTACCTCAGAGGTCCGGCACCACCGCTGGGCGTCGTCGCCGGAGATATTAATTGTGACGGAGTGGTTGATATCGCCGATGTCCTGTTTATCTATCGCCATCTGTTTTCGGGCGGACCAGCCCCGGTTTCCTGCCAGTAAATAAAATTTACGGAAAACAAAAAAACCCCGCTTTTAGCGGGGTTTTTTTATGCTTACAATTCTGCCCGATTATCAATTTCTCAAATTACCAGGTCAATTGCCAACTACCGCCTCCGGGAATCAACAATCGTTTTTTCAGAACCGTCCCGGATGGATAATCGGCCGTGATCAAATATTTGGTCCCTGATGGAGTGAGGCTGTCAGATGGGATCAGATCAAGATAGAAATATCCGGTTGTATCACTGACAACGGTACGTCGATAAGGACTGATGATCATCGAATTATACCGGACCGCTCCACCGGTCAGCCGAGCCGTTACAGAAACTCCTTCAACCGGCAACCCGTCGATCCCATAAAAATATCCATAGACACGACAAAGATTCCCGCTGGCGGCCGATCCGATAATAACATCATATCCAAGCAGGCTGTCTGTTTGAGAACCGGTGACAACAACGGTATCATCCCCCGGCCAGACAAACCCCGCCGACTTGCCGCTGATCAAAAAGGTATCAATGGCATCGACGTTAAAAACGGCATACCCGCCGCTGGAACTGTAACCAACCGCATAGTCGGCACCGGCCAAATTTTTGATCGAAATTTTTACATCACTTTGGGCCAGGTCAATGCCGCTGGAGTCAACGGCATAAATGGTCCAGATATCAGACCCGGAACCGGACGCCGTTGGGCCATAAAAGAGATCGGCATTATTTTGAGCCACCGTTTTTATCAGCGTCGTATCGGTCGATCCGGACGGACCATAAAAGAGCGTCGGATTGTTGCTGGCAGCAGCGACAATCAAAGCGGTATCAACATTGCCAACAGCACCATCCTCGACATAAATGCCGTTGCCAGTTCCACCATTGAGATATATGCCATGATCTCCGACCGTCGTTACCGAAACACCATCCCCGGAATAGCTGGCGCGAACCGCAACTGCATCTCCGCCAGTTCCCGAACCTCCTTGAATTTCAAGACCATGTTTGTTATCTCCAACCCCGGCGGTAAGCTGCAAAGCATCACCGCTATCGCTATGGATATAATAACCATGACCGCTCAAACTATGCCCCAGCGCATGCTGACCATAGGATGATCCTTCGGTGTAAAGACCGGCTGATCCCGATCCCAGCCCGACAAAACCACCACCCGATCCAGAGGCGGCATAAGCATACATTCCAAAGGCGGCTGTGCCACCTCCTCGCAGGTACAATCCAAACCCCGATCCTGAAGCAATCTCCCCACCAAAGTATGCCCCATGCCCCGAACCTGAGCCGGTCGCAATCAACGCGGTATCGTTGCCGACAGAGCGAATATGTAAACCGGCCAAAGAAAGGATCGCCTCCGAGCTGTCGTAATGAACAAAACCCCGATTAGAGGCACTATCCATAATCTCATCGGCTCTTACCAACGAAGCCTCCCCGGCAACCCAATCATCCTGGTTCTGCAAGCTGTCGAGAACGGCATAAACCGAATCGAGAATGACGGTCAGCTTGGCCAACTGCC
>JAUUYJ010000181.1 GCA_030588275.1 Candidatus Zixiibacteriota bacterium
CTCCAAGCCGGAATGCCGGTTCCCTCGGGTGAGATAGCGACGAATGTCGCCGATGCTGTCTCAATTGCGGAATCAATCGGTCGTCCGGTCATGGTCAAAGCGCAGGTACATGTTGGTGGTCGAGGCAAGGCTGGCGGCGTAAAGTACGCAGAAAATGTTGAAGCTGTCCGTGTTTGGGCTCAGAAAATTCTGGGAATGGACATCAAGGGATTAACGGTTAAGAAAGTATTAATCACCGAGGCGGTCGAAATTGTTACCGAATGTTATGTCGGTATAATTCTCGATCGAGTGACCAAATGCCCAGTGATAATGGTTTCAGCGGCTGGCGGAATTGATATTGAAGAGGTGGCTGCCAATACGCCGGAGAAAATCCATAAGCTGGCCGTTGATCCTATTCTCGGTTTGAAGGATTATCAAGCTCGCGAACTGGCCTCAAAGCTTTATAAGGATATCAAGCTTATTCGTCAGGCCGCCAAAATTATTTCGCAATTGTATGATGTTTATTGGAAGGCCGATGCCTCTTTGGTTGAGATAAATCCATTGATTACGACTCCCGATGGAAAAGTTCTGGCAATTGACGCCAAACTTAATGTCGATGACAATGCTCTTTATCGTCGCAAAGCGATTGCGGAGATGCGCGATTTAGATGCCGAAAATCCTGCCGAAATTGCGGCGCGCGAAGGCGATCTGTCGTTTGTCAAACTTGATGGTAACATCGGCTGTTTGGTTAATGGAGCCGGGTTGGCTATGGCGACGATGGATCTGGTAAAGTATTATGGCGGTGATCCGGCCAACTTCCTCGATATTGGCGGTTCCTCTAATCCGCAAAAAGTATTAACGGCGATGAGCATCATTCTTAGTGATCCCAATGTCCGTTCAATTCTGATAAATATTTTTGGTGGCATTACCCGTTGCGACGACGTCGCCGCTGGAATTGTTATGGCTTATGAAGAGCTAAAACCGGAAATCCCAATTGTTGTTCGCTTAACCGGTACCAATGAAACCGAGGCCCGGAAGATTCTTAAGCAAGTAAATCTGAAATCGGCGGACACTCTTGATAATGTTGTCAAAGAAGCGATCAAACTCGCCAAGCTTGACGAGATTGGATAGGGGAGGATATTATGAGTATATTTATTAATAAAAAGACGAAGGTGGTCGTCCAGGGTATTACCGGACGCGATGGATCGTTCCATGCCACTCAGATGAAAAAATACGGCACCAATATTGTTGGCGGAGTTACACCCGGTAAGGGTGGCACCAAGATGTCCGGAATCCCGGTATTTGATTCGGTCGCCGAGGCGGTTAAAGCAACCAAAGCCAATACCTCGGTTATTTATGTTCCGCCGCCGTTTGCAATTGATGCAATTTATGAAGCGGCCGATGCGGGTGTTTCATTGATCGTCTGTATCACCGAAGGTGTTCCGGCAAATGATATGATGAAAGTTTATAGGTACACCAAACATAGAGGGATCCGCCTGATAGGCCCCAACTGCCCAGGATTAATTTCGACCGATCAATCCAAGGTAGGAATTATGCCGGGTAATATCTGTATCAAGGGGCCGGTTGGTGTTGTTTCACGCTCCGGAACTTTGACCTACGAAGCTATCTGGGCCTTGACCTGCGCCGGAATGGGTCAGACGACCTGTATCGGTATTGGCGGTGATCAGATTATCGGCACCAATTTCATTGATGTTCTTCAGGCATTTGAAGATGACAAGGCGACCAAAGCGGTTGTGATGATTGGCGAAATAGGTGGCAGCGATGAAGAAGAGGCGGCCAAATTTGTCAAAAATAAAATGACCAAACCGGTTGTTGGTTTTATTGCCGGACGCACCGCTCCTCCCGGAAAGCGGATGGGTCATGCCGGTGCTATTATTTCCGGTGGTACGGGAACGGCTGAGGAGAAAGTTAAAGCTCTGGAAGCGGCTGGAATCCCAGTGGCGGCATCGCCGACACAATTACCTGTTTTGCTTAAAGAAAAAATGGATGAGTTGAAGAAAAAAGCCAAAGCATCCAAGAAGAAGGTTGTGAAAAAAACTGCCAAGCCAACAAAAAAAGTGGCGGCTAAAAAGGCAGTAAAGAAAACTTCAACAAAAAAGAAGAAATAAATAAACATTAAACGTTTATGATAGTCTCCAAAGGAGAATTAGCATGACCGATAAAGATCCGAAATCTGAGGGGAAAACAAAGGAACCGAAGGTTTCGGGAACAACCGAACCGCAGGTGGCAGTCGATGCCAAACCTGCCAGGAAGAAATATAAATATGACGGGAAAACCCCGCCACTGAATATATTTCTACACTGGTGCAAAGCTTGTAATCTTTGTATCGCCTTTTGCCCAACCAAAGTGCTGGAACCTGATCGCGATGGCAAACCGATTATAGCTCATCCAGAATTATGTACACAATGTGAAATCTGCTGGGTTCATTGCCCGGATTTTGCAATAACCTCTACATTTAAGTAATGGAGTAGGATAATGAACAGTAAGAATTCCAAAGCAAGGCTCTTGCAGGGTAACGAAGCCTGTATGCTCGGTGCTTTATACGCCGGAGTCGAGTTTTTTGGGGGCTATCCGATTACTCCATCAACCGAAATCGCCGAGGGAATGGCTCGTGAGATGCCAAAACGAGGCGGTAAGTTTATCCAGATGGAGGATGAGATCGCTTCCATGGCGGCGATTATTGGTGCTTCCAATGCCGGTTGTAAATCAATGACGGCAACTTCAGGACCCGGCTTTTCTTTGATGCAGGAGAATCTCGGTTATGCCTATATGACCGAAACTCCATGCGTTGTTATTAATGTACAGCGCGGTGGCCCGTCAACCGGATTACCGACTAAAATAGGGCAGGGTGATACGATGCAGGCTCGTTGGGGAACACACGGTGATTATACATCGATTACAGTTGCACCTTCGTCGGTCGAAGGCTGTTTTTATGAAACGGTCAGAGCATTTAATCTGGCGGAACGTTTTCGCACCCCGATTATTGTTCTTCTTGATGAAGTCCTTGGACATATGCGCGAAATGATGGTGATTCCGGAAGAGGGTGAAATCGAAGTTATGAAGCGCCACCGACCGGATGTGCCGAGTGAATGGTATCGCCATTTTGAGATCACTCCCAGTCTGGTCAGTCCGATGGCATCATTTGGTCAGGGATATCGCTACAATGTTTCAGGTTTGACTCATGATCAGGATGGTTTCCCAACGGCGAAGCCAAAAGAGATTCTTGATAAGCTGAATAAACTCCGGAACAAGATTGTACGTTACTCTGATGAGATCGTCAAGCTCAGAACGGAGAAGATGGAAGATGCTCATATTGCTGTCTTTTCTTATGGTACTGTGGCGCGGACAGCGTTTCAGGCGGTCAAAATGGCCCGCGAACGTCGCATCAAAGTTGGTGCCATCCAGCCGTTAACGATCTGGCCATTTCCTGATGAACAACTTCGGGATATGTTAAAAAATGTCAGAAAAGTGATCGTGGCTGAGCTGAATATGGGTCAGTTAGTTCACGAAATTCGAAGAATTGCTCCTCGGCATACAGAAGTTATACCATTGCAAAGGTATGATGGTAATGTCATGACACCTTCGGAGATATTTGACAAAATCAGAGAGGTGGTGAAATAATGGCTACAGATACTCTACAATCGGAAAGAATTCATCATTATCTGCGACCTAAAAAGTCATTTCCAAATGTCTGGTGCGCCGGATGCGGAAACGGTATTGTTATGGGTGCTTTGATAAGAGCAATTGATCATCTTGGTCTTGATAAGGATAATGTGGTTGTTGTCTCCGGAATCGGGTGCTCCAGTCGGATGCCAGTTTATCTTGATTTTAATACCCTTCATACTACCCATGGGCGGGCACTTGCTTTTGCCACCGGTGTGAAGTTGGCCAAGCCTAATTTAAAAGTAATTGTCATAACCGGCGATGGTGATGCTCTGGCAATCGGAGGCAATCATTTTATTCATGCTTGTCGTCGCAATATTGATATTACAACAATATTGATTGATAACAAGATCTATGGAATGACCGGCGGGCAGTTTGCTCCGACCACTCCGGGAGGAAAGATAGCGACGACGGCACCATACGGCAATTATGAGAAACAATTTGATCCGGTGCAGCTTGCTATTGGTTCAGGTGCATCATACGTTGCTCGCGGAACGGTCTATCATGTGGCACCGCTGGAACGAATGATTATTGGCGGAATTCAGAAAAAGGGATTTGCGCTGATTGATACTATTTCAAATTGCCACACCTATTATGGCCGTTTTAATAAAGAAGGCGATGCGGTGGCAATGATAAATGATATTAAAAAACAGGCTGTTTCGGTTAAGATGGCAGCGACGATGTCTGAGGATAAATTACAAGGCAAGTTTCTGACCGGAGTAATTCATGAAACAGATGCGACTGAATTCTGTGATGAATATCAGGCGATGTGTGAGCGTGTTCTTGCGAAGGGGGGTAAATAATGGCTGCTTCCAGTAAACCTAAACAGAATAAGAAGAATAATAAGAAATCACAAGACGATCGTTATGAAATTCGTCTTTCCGGTTCCGGTGGACAGGGACTGATTTTAGCCGGAGTAATTTTGGCTGAAGCGATTGGTGTCGGCGATGGCAAAAATGTTGTCCAGACGCAATCGTACGGTCCCGAAGCGAGGGGAGGTGCCAGTCGTGCCGATCTGGTTATTTCGGATGGGGAAATTTATTACCCCAAGAGTATGAAACTTGACCTGCTATTGGCCCTGACCCAGGAAGCGTGCGATACTTATTATCCTGATATGAAAGAGCGTGGACTTCTGGTTGTCGATTCCAATATGGTAACTCAGATCCCAACCAAGAATTATTATGGTTTTCCGTTTAGCCGTCTGGCTCGAGAAGAGATCGGTCACGTAATGGTAGCCAATGTAATCGCGATGGGTGCAATTGCCGAGTTAACTGGAATTGTGTCGATGGCGTCGATCAAAGAGGCTGTTTTATCTCGAGCGCCAAAAGGGACCGAAGAGAAAAATTCCAGGGCTCTTGAGTTGGGTGCCAAGGTTGCCAGAGCAGCCAAGAAATAATAACTGCTTTTGGAGATTGAATGGAAAACACTTTATTAATAGTAAAACCGGATGCTTTCAAAAGGAAGCTGGTTGGCAATATAATAAATCGTCTGGAACGGGCCGGTTTTGATGTTCTTGATATTAAATTGGTTCAGTTGACGCAGGATTTGGCCCGGAAGTTTTACGCGGTGCATGCGGATAAACCATTTATTGATGAGCTGGTTGAATTTATGTGTTCATCACCAGTAGTCCCGATAAAACTTGGTAAGGCCAACGCTGTTGCCGATCTGAGAATCCTTATTGGTGCAACCAATCCAAACGAAGCTGCCTGCGGCACTCTGAGGCAGGAGATCGCACTGGATGTTCAACAAAATTCAGTGCATGCCTCTGACTCGCCGGAGAATGCGGCGATAGAACTCGCCTTTTTCTTTGGATAAAGAAAATGCTTGTTTCTATTTGTTATGGCGAAGACAA
>JAUUYJ010000288.1 GCA_030588275.1 Candidatus Zixiibacteriota bacterium
CCTATAGTATGCTGGCCGAACTGGTTGATTATCCGTTCCACCTCGGAATCACCGAGGCCGGAACCGAGTTCAAAGGTTCGATCAAATCGGCCGTCGGGATCGGCACGATTTTAGCCCGCGGGATCGGCGATACTTTACGAGTTTCATTGACCGCCGACCCGGTTGAGGAGATCAAAGTTGCCAAGGCGATTCTTGGGTCTTTGGAGATGAAGCAGGAAGGGGTTGAGATAATCTCCTGCCCAACCTGTGGTCGCTGTCAGATCGACCTGATCGGCCTGGCCCATAGTATCGAAGAGAAAACGGCGCACATTAAAAAACCGATCAAAGTTGCCGTCATGGGTTGTGTCGTCAACGGTCCCGGTGAGGCCAAGGCGGCTGACGTCGGAATCGCCGGAGCCAAAGGGCGCGGAATTCTGTTCAGAAAAGATAAAAGCCAAACGACGATGAAAGAGGATGAACTGGAAAAAGCTCTCCTTGATGAGATCGAAAAAATGGCGGCCGAATAGAATCTCTAATCTTATCTCTTTTTCTACCGATTATAATAAATAGTTGACCGGCCCCAGAGATGGGGCCGATGTTTATATACTTTATAATTGAGCACACAATGATATCAGCCCTGTTTTGCAACTGGAACCAAAAACCGGATCGGTTTCGATCCTGCTCATTTTTAGAGTTACCGGATCTGTCCGATACCGACTTTATCTTTTTCGACCCCCTCAGTTTTTCCCATGCTAATAAGCATCGAGAAAATATCCACGATCTCTGGGAAGCAGAATATATAACCCTCTCTGAAAAGCAGATTTTTTCATTTTTATCAAGGGTTAAAAATGCCTCGGCAAAAATTCAGGCTTTCCTGGATAACGGTGGTATCTGGGTAATCAGGACGAATTTCCCCAACTCCCATTTCCGTATAAGCAAAAAATCCGCCGCCGGATCAAGCCGATATACCGATTCGGTCATCCCGGCCTTCTTTTGGATGGAGCAGTTCCTGGGAAAATTCTCATTCCAATACAACCTTGAAAACAACCTCCGCTACACAGATTTAGACTCCTCTTTCTATCGACACTTTCACGACTGCCCTGTCGAATTCTGGCAGACACATAACCATATTGGGCAAAAATTGGTTGAGTCGATCGCCGAAACTCAAGCAATTCAATCTGTTCCGGTAATTTCAAAAATCAATTTCCCCTCAAATAAGGGTCAAATATATCTGATCCCGAAATTTATCGTCGCCGACGAACCGGGCAAATTAGTCAGCCTGTTTGACACAATTAAAACAGAAATTGATTCTACTCCCGATCTCCCCTCATGGCTAGATCAATATGAGAAGCAACTCCGCTTTGCCAGCCCCTTTCCCGAACAGATCAGGAAGTTTGAAAAAGAGATCGAAAATCTCCAACGGCAAACAGTGGCCGCGACTGAGGAGCAGAAGCAGGTTGAACTTTTAACCGGCCTTCTCTATCACCAAACTGAGCCCCTCATTCCTCTGGTTGAGGAGACATTTAATCAACTTGGTTTCTCAATTTCAGAGCGGCCATCATCGGTTCGCAAGGCAGGGATCCGGCTTTATCTAAAGGATAAATTTGCCCCTCATATTTTACTCGATATAATGACCAACTCAGATGGCCCAATTAATAGTCATGATTTTGATCGGTTTACCAAACGACTTGACGCCTCTGTTCTGAGTAGCAAATTCAAACCGATTCTGATCGTCAATTCTAACCTGGCCGACAATCCGGTCCAACGTCAAAACTGGTACGATCCGAAAATTCTGGATGAATGTCGCCGTCGTAATATCGCAATTTTGACAACTCTGCAACTGTTTGAAATCGCCTGCTACCTCTTGCAAAAAACCGATACAGATCAGGCGGAAATAGTCAAATCCTCAATGAGGTCAGATATCCTTGATACCTGCGGCCAATTTGAATTGAATGAGAGAAAATATTTCATCTCACAAGCTTCGGTTCTGTAAAATTCTTCATAGAAAACATTGAACAATCTGGAATATCTACTGAATCCCGGCAGGTTTTTCACCGATTCAGTAATAAGTAGAGATTATTTGAGCTAATTAGCTGGTACCGATGCCCCAACTGACCAGCCATCAAGTAGGGATTATATTATGCTCCAGGCATTATTTATCAATTGGCAATCATCAGATAAAACGATCACAACCGGGACGTTATTTGACCTTCCCGATTTGGCTAAATTTGATCTCCTCTTTTTTGACCCGCTCAATTTTGCCCTGAGTAATAATCTCCGGGAAAATGATACCGAATTATGGATGGCCGAATATATCAGCCTGACTGAACCGGAATTTATTACCTTTTTATCCAGAATCAGACAAGCGGCCGATAATATTAGAAATTTTCTGGACAATGGCGGCATTTGGATTTTGCGGAGTAATGTCCCGAACAGTCATATCAAAATTCACAAAAAAAGTAAGGTCGGCACCAAACGCTATACCGAATCTGTTATTTCAACTTTTTTTTGGCTGGAAGAATTTCTTGGCTCATACTCATTTCAGTATGGGTCCGACTTCGCCCTAAGGTTTAAAGGATTACGCAATCACCTCTTTAAAGTCTTTGGAGATGCTCCAATCGAATCGGTCGAAGCACCAGTCATTGCGCCGAATGAGAATATTCAGGTAATCGCCGAGAGTGCCCGTTTTCCGTTCCAGCCGATAATCTACCGCATCAATCGCCAGCCGAGGCCCGGAGAAATATATACAATACCGAAATTCCTGGTAAAGGATGAAGCCCAATGCCTAATCAGGTCATTTGGAGCAATTCTGGATGAGTCTCAAAACGGCCCGAATCAACCAGTCTGGCTGGAGACCTATGAGAACAAACTACATACGGTCAATCCATACAGTCGAGAACTGACACAAACGGAAAAAGATATCTGCCTTTTGGAACTACAACGGCTCGAACTTTTCCGCAAACGGGAACGAATTCTGGAGTACGCTGGCCTGCTGTATGCCACTGACGACGAATTAAAGCAGTTAGTCAGACGGGCTTTTCGCCTGCTTGGATTCGAACTGCCCGATCCGCCGGAACATGTTTCGCAAGCCGGCCTTGATCTTTATCTGCGTGACACAACGTCTCACCCTATCGCCGGAATGATTGCCACGACAGAAAACAAGCCGATTGAATATGCCGTTTACAAAAAGCTGATTGACAAAGTTGACCAACTTGATAAGGGTGAAAAACCATCCCCCCTTCTGGTCGTCAACGGTCCGCTTGGTAAGCCACCGACAAAACGGACGGCAATTTTTGAGAAAAAAATAATCGAGGTTAACTGGACCAAACAGATCGGCTTGATCACTACCGTTCAGCTATACGAAATTGTCTGTCTGATCCTGGAGCACGCCTTCTCG
>JAUUYJ010000246.1 GCA_030588275.1 Candidatus Zixiibacteriota bacterium
AAGCGCAACAATTCGCCCGAAACGCTATCACACCTAGTACTTACAAGGTAATGACATATAGCTCAAATTTGCATACGAACCCAAGCGTCGCAATTTGGGTCAGGCGGGGACGCTGCCGCCCACAGCAACGAGATTGCCCTCAAAATCGAGGATATGACCACGCTACGCTCGCAATGACAGGATTTTTTAAATTATGACCTATCGGTTTTGGCAGCGGACGGAAAGTGCCGGGTCAGGGGCTGGTCCGATTGCATCTGTCGACGCATCATGCTCTGGTGATTCATTTTTCGAACGTCCCTTTGACATAATAACAAGCACAACGGCACCGATCACTATCACCGAGCAGAACAAAGTCCATGCAGAAAACGATTCTCCGGCAAACATGGCACCCAGAATCATCGCGATTATCGGATTGACATAAGCATAGGTGGCAACCTTTGATGCTGAGGTCTTGGATAAAAGCCAGATATAAACGGCAAAGGTGACCGAGCCGATCAGAGCCAAATATGTAAATGATGCCCACGATATCAAAGAGATTGCCGACAGATCAAGCTGTTGGAATTCACCGGTCAAGCCGGATGCGATCATCAGGCCGACACCTCCGGCCAACATCTGCATGCCGGTACCAAGTGTTTTTGATTTCGGTTGGCGGGCCTGTTTGGAATAGATCGATCCGATTGCCCAGGAGAGGCTGGAACCAACAATAATGAGCGCTCCGATTGGGTTGACATCTGACAACTGGCCTGAGATGCTGGGAAGAATCAGCAGAGCCATGCCGATGAATCCGAGATAAAGACCGATTGTGGTCATCGTCTGAGGGCGCGATCCACCGGGACGAAGCCAGTCGATCAAGGCGATCCAGAGAGGGACCATCGCCACAAGTAACGCTGCCAAGCCGGATGAAATCAATGTCTCGGCCCAGGTGACCATACCGGCACCCCCCAACGGCATCAGGAAACCGAGGATCAGAGCTGGGAGGAGATGGGCCGGTTTTGGTTTTGCGATGCCATTGAATCTGGCCCAGCCGTACAGCATCAGTCCGCCGATGATAAAGCGTCCACCGGCCATCAAAAATGGAGGCATGGTTTCGACACCAAGACGGATGGCGAGATAGGTGGAACCCCATACCAGATAGATCGTGGCAAACCCCAGGATGATTTTCGTTTGTTGTGACATACGGTTGACCTCGCTGTTTCTCATTGTTCTTTTTGCTTCTTGTTATTTGATTTACAACTGTTGAATCAAGCTGATTATTTGGCCGCTATCGGAAGCTGGCCTGCTTCATGAACCGTTTGCAGGACGATGCTGGTTCGGGTTGACAGAACAGCCGGTATCGAACCGATTTTATCTCGGAGTAAACGGCCCAGATCGTCGTTGCTTTTGCACCTCATTTTGACCAAAAAGCAATCCTCTCCGGCGATGTGATGGACTTCCTCAACCTCGGCTACCTCGCCTAACTGTTGGGCGGTGGTGGTATCGCCAGGTAGATCGTTGGTTTTGACAAACAAAAAAGCGGTTACTGAATATCCCAATTTGTGTGCATCAATGGTCGCGTGATAGCCGGTGATGATTCCTTTTTTCTCCAATTTTCTAATCCGTTCCAGAATTCCGGATGGTGCCAACTTGAGGGTGCGCCCGATTTGGGCGTTGGTTTCTCGGGCGTTCTTTTGTAAAATTGTCAGGATCTTCCGATCAACGGCATCAATCATTTCAGTTCTCCAATTTTCGGTTGCAAATGACTATATCATCAAAACGCAGAATGTGGCGGAAAGTTCCACGAAAAGTCACGATATTTTAAATAAATATGTTAAAACGTCACATAAAAGCCGTAATAAGCTACTTATCATCACACGTTGAGAGGTTGAGCTCTTTATGTTCATTATTGCATATTTCGAGGGAGTTTGGTCTCTGTAACTGATAGTTATTTAGCTTGTTGGTTGTCTTGGGTGGGGCAGGTAGATTGCATTGAGGCAAAGAAGGTGTGATACTCCGTCTGGCTGATAGTCTTGACCCAGACAGCGAACCGCTCTTTCTGAGCCTTATCGATTAGTGGAGCCGATTCAAGCGGTGTGATTAATCCATAAATCTGACCATTCTCAAGATTTTTCAGTTCGCGGAGGACAACGCCGAGTGGTTGATCCCCAGCGTCAATCATTGGTCGGGTGTCCAGAATTTCTTTGATCTTACCTGCATCATACCATTTTGGGGCGGCGCCGGGAGGTTGGTGGTATAAGTTTGACCAAAGTGGAAAGATGTTAATTGCCGAATAATTCGATCAACTCATGGATTAGTTCTTCGCTCGCTTTTAAAACCGGTTCTGTCAAATCTGTTCCGAATGAAAAGTCGGCTCCCTCTATTCCGTAAATTATTAGTTGTGGTGGAAGCAGGTCAAGAGTGCGGCCCAACTCGACCGCTTCGGCGACCGAGAAAGCATGCGTCGAATAATTGAAAAATTCTGAAGGGATCTTTTGTTGAGCCGCATCAAGCCGCCAAATTTTTCCCGGTTTTGAACCAGATCGAACCGCATCAACGATAATCAGCTTTTCATAACCGGACCATAACTCCATCAGGGTGGCACCATCCCCACCGTATTCAATGATGTCAAGAGCTGGGATGTTTTTTTGGGCAAGTCGGTTGGCAATAACAAGCCCAACCGAATCGTCGGACCGAAACTTATTTCCGACACCGATCAGTCTGGTCCGATTTTTCCTGATCGGGTCGCTCATCGCTCAAAGCCAACTATTCTCTGACAATATCCAGTTTGAGGAAATGGCAGGAGCATGAGATACAGGGGTCGTAATTACGGACCGCCTGTTCGCATTGCCATGTTAGCTCTTCGTCGGAAAGATCAAGTCGCTGGGGGATCAAAAGGCGGAGGTCGTTTTCAATCGTTCCCTGATTCTGCGAGGTTGGCGGAACGATGCGAGCGTTGGTAATAACGCCGTCATCATCCATCTCATATTTATGCCAGCAGATACCACGAGGTGCTTCGGTGCAACCGTAGCCGGTTGAGCGATGTGGCTTGACTTCGATATGTGATTGTTCCGGGCGCTGGTACTGCTTAATGATACGTAATGCTTCATCGCAGGCGAAAACCGTTTCAATGGCACGGACCAAAATAGATTTGAACGGGTTGTTACAACCGGCTTCGATTCCGGCAATTTTGGCCGCCTCTTTGGCTGAGTCGGGAAGCTTATCGTATTCAAGGTTATAGCGAGCCAACGGTCCGACTAAATAATTTCCTCGCTCACGAATAACGCATTGGAGTGAGGTGGAATGCTTGACATGAATCTCTTCAAAATTCTGTTCAAATTCGTCAATGGCTATGTCGAGACCTTTGTTCGAGCGGAGCCGACCCTCGCAGATCGGGTATTCATCCGGGTGACTTAAGGCGACAAATTCGTAATCAACCTCAAGCTCGGGAAAGGGGAGGGTGGATAGAAAGCGAGTTGCTTCCAAAGCCGCATCTCTGCCCCATTCGAGTCTCTCAATAAAAGGCTCAAGCTCAGAACGATCCGGAGCCCGGTGGAAACCGCCAACCCGAACGTTGACCGGATGGATTTCTCGTCCCCCGATCGTGGTCATCAGATCATTTCCCAGTTTTTTTAATTTCAAGCCCAGCTTGACTTCGTCCGGGTGATCGGCCGCCATACGGATTGCGTCCTGATAGCCCAGAAAGTCAGGAGCGTGGAGCATGAAGGCATGCAGGATATGACTCTCGATCCATTCGCCGCAGTATATCAAACGCCTCAGTTCCCTTAGTTGTCCATCAACGGTGAGTCCAAGTCCGTTTTCCAATGCCTGCGAAGAACTCATTTGATAGGCAATCGGACAGATGCCGCAGATGCGAGCGGTGATATCGGGAACTTCGGTAAATTTCCGATCCCGTAAGAACGCTTCAAAAAAGCGGGGTGGTTCAAAAATCTTCAGCTTACATTCGGTTACCTGACCGTTTTTTATTTTGACCAAGAGAGCACCTTCCCCCTCAACCCGAGCCAGATAATCTACCTTGATAGTCCTAGAGCTTTTCATGGAATTCACTTTCTCTGCGGAATGATTCGGAGCCTGCGTTAAAACTACG
>JAUUYJ010000084.1 GCA_030588275.1 Candidatus Zixiibacteriota bacterium
CCAGATTCTTAATCTGGTTTTTTTCCCTTAAGTATCCCTCCCATAGACCGATAATATGGCAAAAGCCATTTTTAGGAGGTAATATGCGTAATAAATTATTTATCCTGATCTCCCTGATGATCGGCCTGCTGTTGGTCGGATCAATTCAGGCCCAGACTGAAGAAGAATTGGTTGCCCGTTTTCTCAAAAAAGCAGATAAGCATCAGATCAAAAAAATCGGTTTTGTTACTTTTTCCGGATCGTACGGAAAACTGATGACCCAAAGTGATTATAACAGTTTTGCCAGCCAGATATCCCCCAATATCACCACAACCACAGGTGGAACTGGCCTGGTTGAAGGAATCTATCGTTCCAAAGAATTTAATCTTACTATGGGAATGATAACGTCGCCAACAACCTCAATGGAGTTTGGCGTTTCTTACTGGCTGGAGCTTGGCTCCGACCAGACCGGTAACTACAACCTGTCACAAGTCAATTACGATGATTCGGTCATCCATGACGGATTCTCTCTTGAGTCAAAAGTTCAGGTTTACGGTATTAACGGAAACCTTAATTACTTCCTGTTTAATGCTCCGGATCGGGATGGAATTCTTCATGGTTCAGCCTTAAAGCTCGGACTGGGAGCTGGTTATTACTTTGCTCGCTGGAATCTCTGGGAAGGGTACTCCTCTTACAATCTCAATACCTCTGCACAGCAAGCCCTGGGCGGAAAGCTGTCCGGTTCCTCACTTGGTTTTACCGCTTCTCTGGGTAGTGAAATTCCGCTCAAATTTGGTGGAGTTATCCTTGAAGGGTCAGTAAAATATTTATATCTGAACTTCGCCAAGATGAAATGGTATAATTCAGATAACCAGGAGAACGTAGCCACTTTTAACAACAATGATGACCGGGTCGAGCTTGACTTGTCAGGCGGACGGGTTCAGTTTGGTATGAAGAGATATTTCAACTGGTAGGACTTGCCAAACCGTTGGGTGGTCAATATATTGCCCTCCTTAATTATCGAAACAGGATGGATTGATGCCAAAATCGAAGCTTAGTTTGACGCTATTTACCGGGCTGGTTCTGTTTGCCTTGACCACCCTCACCATTGGCCCGGTTTCAGCGCAGAAAAAAGATTCCCCCCCACCGATATTAAAAGAACCGGGGAAACTTGATGCCGGCCCGCTTCCGATGGGGCGAATTGCCTTTATTGGAGATGGTGCTATCTGGATCATGGATACCGATGGCAAAAACCGCCAACGGGTTTGTGCCGTCATGAACTCACGCGGTCGCCTCAGTTTTGCTCCAGATAACAAGCGTATTGCCTTTTCACGAGAAGGTAAGGATACCAACAGACTACCGTCTGAGGAGGGTGGCTCTCATCAACTTCATGACGTCTTTATGGTTATCCTCGACTCGGCGGCCACCAACACCAACTGGTGGCGACGAGCGACCTTTACCCTCGGTGGATATTATGCTGAATGGTCACGGTTCGACACCCTGATTTATTGCCAAAATGATGTCAACGCCGGGTTTGTCGATTACATATCCCCATCGCACCAACTGGCCAGGGTTAATCCGAATGATGGTCATATCGAATATCTGCGCAAAGATTGGCAGACGATTACCACCTCAATGATTATGCCATCGATCACGCGGGATGGAAGAAAGCTGGCTTACGGTATCGTTTATAGCTCTGATCCGAACAAGATTAACCTCCGAAATTTTGGCATCAAGATCATTGATATGAAAGATATTATGCTGGCCGAATCGAAGATGCGCCAACCAAGCCCAGGACTTGGACGGGCGACTGCACCAAGTTGGTCTCCCGATGGACAATGGCTGGCCTATCTGAATAATGACCTGAGTAGCCCCGGAATCTTTATGGTCAAGCATGATCTCTCCGAAATCAGACAAATCTTTAATCCATCGATTTCTCAGCAATTGACCGCCCAGCCGGTCGCCTGGTCACCCAATTCAAAATGGATTACTTTTGCCACAGCCGATGGTCGAATCTATGTTATCGATATCAATGGAGAAAATTTGAGACCGCTAACCGGCGGGGGTAAGTTCTCCAATCCGGCCTGGTCCAACTAAATCAACCATCTATTAGAAAAAATAAATCAGTAACAGACGCAAAAAAAGCCCGGCAATGCCGGGCTTTTTTGTACCACTAACCCATCTCCGCAACAGATTATTTTAATAGATCGGTTAACACTTTTGGGGGAATATCGGTCATCAATTGATTCTGCCCCGGTTCGATGCCATCATTGATCCAATTTAAAGCGACCTTTTCCCAGTCGGTGTTTTTGTTCGTATTTATTACCCGTGTGACATTGTTAATACTAGACCGAAATCCGAATTGCTTGGCAATACCATGAACTACCGGAGACGTTACTATAATCGCCATCCGCAGAAGTTTTTCTTTTGACTTTTTCAGCGTTTTTGAGAGTAGATCCATCACCTCGTCCCTGGGAGTGGCTAATCTGCGAACATCAACCAATGCCGAATAAACTCCCGGATGATCATTCATAAAAACTTCTTTTTCCCTGATGTACTGTTCTACCTCATTCAGGTTGAGAATTCCGCTAAAAGTAACATATATCCCATACTCTGTTTTTTCAATCGCATACATACTTATCAAGTCCCTTCTGCTTTCCCTACTTACTTCATCGACTCCAGTAGATAATTCTTTATTTAGGCCATTTGACGAGTCAGTCCGGTCAAACCAAATAGGGTAAATATGAAATAGTCAGTAGTAATATATTTTGGCTCTCTAACCATTTCCGCGACAGATTACAGAATGTGCTTTGCTGGTGATTGGCGATCTACACTGGTGGCCTTGTTCAGATCCGGCTCGATTCCTCGAATCACCCAATCCAGAGAAATTTCTTCCCAATTGGCTATATTCAGCGAGTTTATAACTCGGGTACAACTATGTATGCCTGATTCAAAACCAAGTTGTTTGGCTATCCCATAGACAACGGGCGAATCAACTATAATCGACATTCGTTGAAGATTATCACTCTTCATTTTTTCCTGAGATTTTTTCAAAAAATGGAACATCTCATCATGGGGAGCGACAACCGTTCGAATATCAACCATCATTGAATAAGGACCGTCAAATTTAGACAGGATTGCTTCCTTTTCCTCGACATACCGCTTAACCTCAAGCACGGTAAGGAGCCCCCCCATGACGACATAAAGCCCATACTCTTTTTTTTCAATTTTATACATTCAGGTCAAATCCTTATAATTATCCTACATATTATATTATCGGTAAATGGGCCAGACTCTTGATGGAAAAGACCCGGCAAAAGCGACCTCCTAACAAGCCTTTACCTCGCAACTCTAACTCGTGACCAGGCCCAGAGTTGCGCGCGACTTATCGTGAGGTGAGATCAGATAAGGAATCAGATCAGCATTGTAAGGAGCCTATTCTCACCCAATATTTTTTGATTTGCAATGGATATGAATATTAGAAACAACGCAGAGCGACTCCAAAGAGTCGCCCTGCGTTTGACTTTAAATAAATTATGACATAAAATGCAGGCTCAAGAAAATATCCCTACACCTTCTTCCAATGCGTAATCAGATCGACCAATAACCGAACCCCGAAAGCGGAAGCACCTTTTGGCACATACGGCAGACCCGATTTTTCAACAT
Organism: Candidatus Zixiibacteriota bacterium; assembly: GCA_030588275.1. Taxonomy (GTDB): domain Bacteria; phylum Zixibacteria; class MSB-5A5; order GN15; family JAAZOE01; genus JAUUYJ01. The sequence goes on from JAUUYJ010000084.1 coordinate 3,646, forward strand.
CACAGTAGGCAATATCAATATGAGCCCAGGGCCAATCCTTGGTGAATTTTTTGAGGAAAGCGGACGCAGTCAACGTGCCAGCTGGACGACCACCGGTATTCTTGATATCCGCAATCGATGATTTCATTAAATCGGAAAAATCTTTCCAGAGAGGCAATTCCCATACCCGTTCGGCAGACCGCTCCGATGCCGCTCGGATATTGTCGTTTAATTTTTGACTGGTTCCGACAAATGGAGCCCCGGCGTATCCTAAGATAAATTGCGCCGCACCGGTTAAGGTTGCGATATCAATCACCGCCTGCGGATCAAATTTATCAGCGTAATCAAGAGCGTCGGCCAGAATCAAACGACCCTCGGCATCGGTATTGATTACCTCGATGGTATATCCAGCCCGAGAGCCAATAATATCTCCCGGACGAGTGGCCCGCCCCGACGGCATATTTTCAACCAAGGGCATCAATCCGACCAGATTTATCTTTGCCTTCAGACGAGCCGCCGCGCAGATAACGTTGAGGACGACTGCCGATCCGGTCATATCCCCTTTCATCTCCTCCATCCCAAGCCCCGGTTTGAGAGAGATACCACCGGCATCAAAAGTAACACCCTTGCCAACCAGAACGACCGGTTTCCCCTTTTCCTTGCCATTATATTCTAAAACGACAAAACGGGCGGTGTGATCGGAACCGACGGCAACCGCTTCCAAAGCCATCATCTTTTCTTTTTTAATCTCGGCTGGTCCCAACACCTTGCATTTAAACTTCAGCTCTTTGGCCAACTGCTTGGCATGGTCGGCGTACGATTCGGGATACAGATCGTTTCCTGGAGTATCAACCAGATCGCGACAATGGGTCACCGCCGAAGCAATAATCTCACCCCGCACCATACCCACTTCCGCTTGCTTCAGCTTGGTCTTATTCGGGACGACAACTGACATTGCGGTAATATCATTTTTATCTTTGTCATCATCGGTTTTATATTTCAGAAAACGATAGCTCCCCAAAATGGCTCCTTCGACAATCGCCGAAACAACCGGATTGGTATCAGACCCATCATAGTAGAATGAGACCGATTTCAGACCATGCGTCAGAATCATTTTCCCCACAATCCCGGAGGCCCGACGAATCGCATCAAGGTCCGCCTCTTTCTCGTCACCCAAACCGGCCAAAATCAAACGACCAGCCGCAATTTCAGGAACGTTATGAAGCATCATTGAGCTGTTGGTGGAGCCATCAAATTCGCCGCTTTCAAACATCTGCGAAACAGCCCCATCGGTCAGGATATCAATTTTCTGAAGAATATCGCCCGACGGTTTCTCCGCTTTGTAGCAAAACAGCACAACCGCTTTATCTTCTATCTCAAAGAAGTTGGAGTCATAGCATGACAAATTCATGGTTTTCTCCCAATGGTTTATTGTTTAATTTGTTGTGATTAATTTATGAAGATTAAGGGGTTGTCGTCAACCCAATTTGTTTCAAAACGGCGCCGATAGTTTCATACCGCCCGAAGGAGGGCATGTAATACAGACCGGCGACATGCTCTCGCCCTGCCTCAGATATTTCGGTAGCTATTTCGATACCGGCTTCGTGAGCCTTCTTCCCCGCTTTTTCGATCCGCGCAATGATACTGTCAGGAATATCAATTCCCGGAACTTCGTTGTTCAGAAAGAGCGCATGACGCAATGAATGAAGCGGCAGAACGCCCATTACCAATGTTAACTCCATCGAGGCGGTTTTGTCCTGAAATCTTTTTAGCGTATCAACATCAAAAATCGGCTGAGTCATAAAATACTGCGCACCGCTGTCTATCTTCTTTATTAGCCGCTCAATCTCGGTACTGTCGTCGTCGGATGTCAGATTAATAGCCGCTCCGGCTAAGATATCGGTCGGGTAACCGATCTTGGCACCGGTAATCCCCCGCCCACTATTAAGAGATTTTATTATCTGTAGTAATCCGATAGCATCAACATCATAAACGGCGGTCACGTTGGGATAATCTCCGCTGGGGGGATCGCCGGTTACGGCCAAAATATTCCTGATTCCAAGAGCGTTACCACCCAAGAGGGATGACTGCAAACCCATCATATTTTGATCGCGACAGGTCAGATGCAGGATCGTCTCTTTGCCGGTCGCCTGAAAAATCATGACCGCCGCCGCCAATGCTCCCATTCGGGCTCGACCCATCGGTGAGTCAGCAACGTTGATGGCATCGACCCCCAATTCAGCCAGATACCTAGCTCCCTTGAGAATTTTTTGCGGATTTGAACCACGCGGTGGATCAACCTCGACGGAGATAACCAGCTCTTTCCCCAACTTATTGCGAAAACTGGTTTCACCTATTGGGGCATGAGACGGCTTTTCCTCCGGGACTGAAACGGCGTACAGCGGTTGAAAAGTTGTCTTTTCCTTAAACACTCCTCCCGCCCGTACCACCTCGACCAACTTTTTGATATGCTCAGGAGTTGTTCCACAGCATCCTCCGATCAACCGCACACCATGCTTAATAAACTCAACCGCGCTGGCGGCAAAATATTCAGGAGATGTATAATATAAATAACGCCCCTCAATGTAGCGCGGTAACCCGGCGTTCGGCATTGCCGCTAACGGTCGATCTGTACATTGCGACATCTCGTGAATAACGTCAATAAGCGGTTGCGGTCCAACCGAGCAGTTGGCCCCAATCATTTCAACCTGACACTCCTCCAGCATCGCCACCGCCTCGGCGGGGGAATGCCCCAGATTGGTCAAGCCATCAAACGAAAAGGTCGCCTGTGCCACAATCGGGAGTTTCGAGATCGACCTGATGACCTCAATTGCAATCTTGAGTTCTTTAACGTCTGAAAATGTCTCCAGAATAAAGAGATCGACGCCCCCCTCTAATAACCCCTCGACTTGACGACGAAAAGCATCAAACATTTCGTCATACATCGGATGATCGATCTGAATCGCCCGCCGACCGGTCGGACCAATAGCGCCGGCGACAAACAACTCCCGACCCATCTCATCCCTCGCCGCCCGTGCAATACGGGCCGCCTGGCGATTTACCAGTTCGGTCTTATCTTCGGCGTTATAATTTTTTAAGCGGATCGCATTGGCACCAAAGCTGTTCGTCTCTAAAACGTCGATACCGGCAGAAATATAATCGCAATGAATAGATTTTACTAATTCTTCGTTATCCAAGCAGAGCAGATCAAAAGAGGTCCCAAAAGAAATACCCTTCTCATGGAGAAGGGTACCCATACCTCCGTCGGCCACCAGAACAGAATCATTCAGCCGTTCGATAAACGGAGAACTTACTCCCATCCCTTCTCCGCTTTGATTTCACGAACCGCCTGCACCATAATCTTTAACTTTGCCTCAGTCTCCTCAAGCGTTCTGGTTTTCAGACCACAATCGGGATCGATGTAAACCTTCTCAGGAGGAAATACTTCAAGAGCGCTTAAGATCCACTCCTTAACCTGCCCGACCGATTCGATGGTATGCGAATGAATATCCAAAACACCCAGCGCGATCTCTTTGGTAAAAGGTGGGTCCTTAAAAATCTCAAGATTGGAGAAATCAGAATTGGCAAATTCCAAATCGAGCTGATCGACCGGCAGATCTAATATCTTTGGGTAAATAGTTTTAAAGTCACCATAACAGATATGGCTAATCGTCTTCGCCTTCATACCATGGGTGACAATTCCCATCGCTTCAATGGCCAGATCCAATTCTTCCGGGCGAGTCGAAATTGCCGGCTCATCAATCTGGATATACTTGGCACCGGCATCTTCCAAAGCACGAGCCTCTTCCCCAATCACTTCGGCTAAAGCCAGAGTCAAGGCACGCCGATCAGCATAGAAATTATTAAACGACCAGTCGCACATTGTGTATGGGCCAGTCAGCATCCCCTTAACCGGTTTGTCGGTTAAGGACTGAGCATATTCAAACATGGCCACCGTCATCGCCTCAGGGCGAGTAACGTCACCACTAACGATCGGCTTGCGATAATACCGATTCCCATAAGCTCGTACCGGTCCGGAGATGGTAAACCCTTTTAGCTTCTCGGCAAAATAGGTCGCCATGTCACCCCGCTCCATCTCGCCATGAACAAAAATATCTATGCCAATCCTCTCCTGCATTTCGATCAATTCGCGGGTCGCTTTCTGCTCTAACTCAAAAAGTTCGTCGTAAGAGATTTTTTGGGCAGCAAATTTCGCTCGGGCGGCGACCAGATATGGCGGTTTGGGAAATGATCCCACGGAAGTTGTCTGAAGCATCATGGTTACTTCCCCTTTCCGGCTGATAATTTTTTGGCTATTTCGGTCATTCGCTTCATTTTCGCAATTGCATATTTTTGCGGCAAAAATTCCAGCCCGCATGAGGGGGACAAAATCAACTTATCATTATCGAGATAGGTCAAAATCTTCTCAATTGAAGCCCGTATTTTTTTCTCATTCTCAAGCATAATGTTACGACCATCAAAGAGCCCGGCCACAAGCGTTTTGTCCGGATCAAAATCAGCCAAAAGGTCGATGTCGCCGGAATGACTGACCAGATCAAGACCAATCCCATTGACCGGCAGGTCAAACAGACCTTCTGCTATCGGAGCAATCGAATTGAAGTAGATAAATATAGAGGACTCAACTTTGGTCCCAGCAAAAATCCGATCAATCAGTTCCCTGGCCAGACCCATTTTGTGCTTGAACAGCGGCAACGATGGCTCATCAATCTGTATATGCTTGCATCCGGCCGAAATCAGGTCTGAGACCTCTTCGGCCAATAAATCTGTTATCGCCTCAGCGGTCTTATCAAACGACTTGTAATAAAAATTATCGGTCATATCACAAAAGGTAATCGGCCCACACAAAACCGCCTTGACCGGTCGGTCGCTCTGCTCGGCGGCAAATTTATACTCATCGGTCACAAACGATTTGGTCCGGGTCAAAAGGTCGGTCACCTGCGGACGACGATAATAATTATTATTGTCATAAAAACGCCTCAAACCACCCGGCAAAGCACCAGTCATTGAGGTCGCCATTGGGAAAGTCAACTCATTCCAGCGAATCTGTCCATCGGTAATAATATCAACACCGGCATCCAACTGATCGTTGATCGTTCGGATAATAGTTTTCTGGCGAATCTCCTCCAACTCGACCGAACTGATTTTCCCCTTTTCTTCCCGATTGATCGCCCGTCTCAGATTGACGCCATCTTTGCTTGATGGTATCTTGGGATAGTTTCCCACTACCGTAGTTTTCATCTTTTCAAAACTCCCTTTGCAAATATTCGGAAAATCCGGCCTCCATGGCCCGTCGCGATTCGCCACCAAATTTCTCTGTCAACGCCGATGCAATGACCATAGCCGCCATCGCCTCACCGACCACCGCCGCCGCCGGAATGACGCAAACGTCAGATCGTTCGACGATTGCTTCCGCCTTCTGGCCCGTTTTTAGATCAACCGTAGCAACCGGTTGCATCAATGTTGAGATCGGTTTGCAGGCGGCCCGGATTACGATTTCGCTTCCATTCGACATCCCACCTTCAACGCCACCGGCATTGTTCGTC
>JAUUYJ010000284.1 GCA_030588275.1 Candidatus Zixiibacteriota bacterium
CTTTAGTATTATTGATTTCTGCCAGAACGTCCCCTTCGAAGATTTTTCCATCGCCAAAAACGGCGGTGGCATTCGGCAGGAGATTAGCCAAAACAACCTGGTCATCTTTGGCAACCATAAGAAGCCCCAACTCAGGAATTATTGACAGTGACTGACCATCACCACCAAAGGACATCGTTTTGACCATACCATCTTCGGTGGTTGTCATCTCTCCATCACCGTCCCCACCAATCGACATCATCATCATTTTCCTCTTGGGTAAATCTTTTTCGTCCGCCTTGTTAAATGATGCCATGAGCATCCCCTTACCCCGCTTGATCCCCAATTTGATTTGATCCCCAACCTTGAGATCCGTATACATCTTTTCCAACGCTGATGCCGAAGTCATTTTTTTGCCATTGGCCATCATAATGATGTCACCCGATTTTATGTCAACGTCTCGATATGCTTTGGGGATTTCGTTAGCTTCCGGCATAAAATCGACCGTCACCACACCATCAGTTGATGAAAGCATCGCGCCCAGTTCAGCAATCATAAACATTTCGGCATTATCGTCAATTTGAAAACTGTGTGATTGAGCCATCAGGTTGGCTGTCATGGTAATTATAATACTCAGGTACATACCTACGCGCAGTAACTTGGGAATGCAGTTCATATCAAACCTCCGGTAAAAATTCATTTGTTTCGGTTATCCTACGATCACAATAGACAGAGAGATTCAATTCTGGTAGTTAATCTCTGTTATTAAATGTTAACAAAGGTTAAACTGGTTTGCCGTTCGGCTAATAAGTATATATTGGGATTATGGCACTCTCGAAAAAATCGGTCGGCTGGATCATTGCATCAATTATCCTGTCGTTATCCGGGTTGGTAGCGTTGCAAACTTTGCTGTTGCAAAGCGCGATGACTCTGAAGGAACAGACTTTTCGGAGAAATGTTTTTTCCGCCTTGTCGCATGCTACTCAGCAATTGGAATCGGGCGAGATGACCAGTGCCTTTATGGATCTGAGCCATCTGGCTGAAGATGATTCGGGCCGAATCATGGTAACGATTGAGACCGGCCTGTCATCCGGATCAATCATTGATACCGAGATTCTTAAATTTGTGAGATCTGATAGTGATAGCATCAGTATGCCTATAGGCTTTGACAGTTGTGATGCCCTCCCGCTTGAGGTTGAAAATGGAACCGTACGGTATAACCTGAAGACCGGCCAAAATGTTATGTTGCGAATAATTGATCCGGCCAGCGGAATCGATAAAGTTCTGATTGATACTTTTAATAATCCCGGTATCCATGAGCTTGAGTTTGACGAACAGCAGTTTTCCAATAGAGACTTTGTTTGGCATTTTAAGACCGATAGTGCGTCGTATGCTTTTGAGGGCAAGAGTTTCCGGGCTGGCGATCTGAGCCAGACGCTCCCATCCGATAGCGTCCGCATCCATATGGTCAGCGCAATTGTAAATCGCCTGATGGTGGGCGAGTTGGAACCGATCACCGAGCGGATTGATATGGCTCGACTCGATTCGATTGTTACCGCTTCGATGGCCTACTTTGGTCTGCAGATCAAACCGGAATTTGGGGTGGTTAATATTTTTGAGGATTCGGTACCGATAACTAGTAACCCCAACTTTAATAATGAACTGATAAAATCAGATTATAAGATGCCGCTGTTTCCGCGCGACCTCCTGTCTATGGGTGGTGGGCATTACCTCTCCTTCTTCTTTCCCGATCGGGATATTTATCTACTGAAACAGATGGGTCCATATCTGGGAGCGACAATCATCCTGATTATAATTATTATTCTGTGCTTCGCCTTTGCGGTACGGACGATGATCGCTCAGAAACGGTTTGCCGGATATCTGGTTAATTTTATCAATAACATGACGCATGAATTCAAGACTCCGATCTCAACTGTTGCTCTGGCCTGCGAAGCGGTCGTTCGTGATGATGTTGTGGGAAACCCTGAGCGGGTGCGCCATTATAGCCAGATGATTCAGGATGAAAACCGTCGCATGCGTGGACAGGTTGACAAGATATTGCAGATGTCGGTTTTGGAAGAGGGTGATTATGACCTCTCGTTGGCAGAAGTCGACATTCATAAAGTTATCGAAAAAGGGATCGCATCGGTGCTCTTGCAGATTGAAAATCGGGGCGGTAAGATCAGTAGTCAGCTGGATGCTGTGCGCCATCAGATAAAGGGTGATAACCTGCATCTGGTCAATATTTTTTCAAACCTTTTGGACAACGCTAACAAATACTCTCCCGATGTGCCGGAGATCAAAGTAACAACCGAAAGTGACAATAATCATTTGGTGATCAATATCGCCGATAGTGGAATTGGCATTGCATCGGCTGATCAGAAAATGGTCTTTACCAAATATTTTAGGGTGCCGACCGGGAATATTCATGTTGCCAAAGGTTTTGGCATCGGACTCAGCTATGTCAAGCTGATGGTCGAGGCGCATGGTGGAACAATCAACCTCAAGAGTGAACCGGGACGGGGAACGCAGGTGACACTTAAATTTCCTCTGGATAATAAACGGGCGGACGTGCGCTGATGCCGAAAGCACGTATCCTTCTATTGGAAGATGATGCCAACCTCGGTTTGATCGTCCAGGAGCATCTTCAGTTTCATGACTTTGATGTCAGGCTCTGCGCCGATGGCCTGATCGGTATGGAAGCATATATGGAAGCCGACTTTGACCTCTGCCTCGTTGACGTGATGATGCCTAACAAGGATGGCTTTAGCTTCGCGCGTGAGGTGCGGGCGCGCGATCTGAAAATTCCGATAATATTTCTGACCGCCAAGTCGCTTAAGGAAGACAAAATTGAAGGGTTTAAGATTGGCGGTGACGATTATATCACCAAGCCGTTTAGCGTCGAAGAGTTGCTTCTTCGAATAAAGGCGGTCTTGAAACGGTCGATGGGGACCGGGCTGTCAGGTTCAGACATTGCCGAAGCTCAGACCGAATTTGATATTGGTTCTTACTCATTCGATTATCACAGGCAGATATTATCTCGGAAAAAAAGCAGTCGTCGTCTGACGCCCCGTGAAAACGAACTGCTTCACCTGCTATGCTTGAATTTGAATCAGACATTGATGCGCGACACCGCTCTTAAACGTATCTGGGGTGATGACAATTATTTTACCGGTCGTAGTATGGATGTTTTTATTTCAAAACTACGCAAGTATCTCAAGGATGATCCGGCGGTCGAAATCATGTCGGTTCATGGCCAGGGTTTTCGTCTGATCGTCAATTAAGTTTCAAGCCGTTTCAAAATTACAATCTGACCAATCGCGGATATTTTCATTCCGGCAGTTTTCTGTTGACATCGACCGGCAATTCCGACTATCTGAGATGTTATGTTCAAGCGGTCACCAAAACTAAGAAACGTTTTCTCAAATGTTGGTCTCTTTTATGCGGCCGCTATTTGGGGCTCGACATTTTTTATTGTAAAA
>JAUUYJ010000149.1 GCA_030588275.1 Candidatus Zixiibacteriota bacterium
CCCGTTGCCCTTTTAAGGCCGAGATAAATATTGACGGAATGTAATTATAGGTCGGCATCGATTCCTGTAACTGGCGAGCATACAAGGCCACAGAATTTTCGTCTTTGTCAAAGCTGTCCCACTTATTGACCGCCAAAACCATCCCGCGTCGCGCCTGACCAACCTCTTCGATAATTTTCAATTCCTGAAAATTCAGCCCCTCATTGGCATCGAGCAAAATCATCGCGATATCGCACCGCTCAATCGCCTTAATTGTCCGCAGGGTGGTATAGTACTCAATGCTCTCTTTGATCTTGCTCCGCTTGCGCAGGCCAGCCGTATCGACTAAAATATACTTACGGCCATCGATAGTAATTTCTGAGTCAACCGAGTCCCGCGTTGTCCCCGGAATTTCAGAAACAATATGACGCTCTTCCCCAAGTAAACGATTTACAAATGACGATTTACCAACGTTGGGGCGTCCCACAATCGCGACTCGGATAGCATCACCCGGCTCCTCATCCTCCGCTTCAGCAGAGAATTGAGAAACGATTTGATCGAGGAGGTCACCAGTCCCGCGACCATTGGCGGCTGAAACCGGAAACAGTTTATCAAAGCCAAGCGCATAAAATTCGTTTGCTTCCATCTCCAGGCGATCATTATCACTCTTGTTAACCACCAGAATAACCGGCTTTTTGGTTCGCAACAGTTGTCTGGAAATCCGAGCATCAATGTCAGTCACACCGGTTTGAGCGTCGGTCACCAGAAGTAAAATATCAGCCTCTTCGGTAGCGATCTGAGCCTGCTCCAGAATCAGTTTTTCCATAAAATCGTCAGTACCAGGAACCATCCCCCCGGTATCGACAAAGTAAAAATTACGCCCGTTCCAATCGCAAACCGAAAAATTGCGATCGCGTGTCACTCCGGAAACACCATCAACCACCGCCAATTTTTGGCGGATAAATCGATTAAACAGTGAAGATTTTCCGACATTAGGGCGACCGATGATCGCCACGATTGGTAAGCCCACTACCGCGCCTCCCCGCTCAAAACATTCTTAAGACTATCGGCGATTTGATAACTACCAAAGCCGAGCCGTCCATCAAGCTTGCCATCCAGATCGTCGAAACTCATATCATCCAAAAAGAGGTTGTCATTATTGAGACAATTGGGAGGCAGAAGTATCCGGTCAGCAGAACTGTTTTGCATCGTCTTTAGGATATCACCACCAGTCAGCAGACCAGAAACGGTTACGCTTCTCCCCCAGAATTCGTTATCAACCGGGCACAACTTTATCTCAAGGCCCGGTATATTTTCCAAAAAGGGCATAATTTCAGACCGCATAAACGGCTCAGCCGAACGGCCGGTAACAATATCCAGTTTCATTTTCTTATCCAACTTTTTGGGAAGATACCTTTTTCGTCGATTGAAATCAACGATGAACTGTCGTACCATCCCAACCCCATTTTCAAACTGAGACATCTCTTCATAATAGCTAAGGGGCGGAAGGGGACGTCCGGCGATTATAAACAGCTCATCCGCCGGAAAGACAAACCGGGTTCCCTCATCTTTAAGATACTTCTTTTGTAATGCTTCAACCTGATCAATTACCGCTCCCCCCTCTTCGGAAGTAAACGTTCGCAGATCGGGCAGGCGATCACGATAGCGCGTCAATCCAACCGGTACTACCGCCAGCGTCTCGATCCCGGGATGCAGTTCCGCCAACTCGGTGATAGTCTGCGTCAGAGCATCTCCATCGTTGACACCAGGACAAACGACCGTCTGCGTATGAATCCTGATCCCATTGTAGATCAAATGTCTCAATCGGGGCAGAATTGGCTCCAGCTTTTCATTCTTGAAAATACAGCGCCTTAGGGTATCGTCGGTAGCATGAACCGAGATGTACATTGGGGAGAGTCGTTGATCGATGATTCTCTGAAAATCCTCTTCCGTGACGGTTGAAAGGGTGATAAAATTCCCATGAGTAAAGGAGTAACGATAGTCGTCATCTTTGACGTACAACGCCCGACGCATCCCCTTCGGTTGCTGATGTATAAAACAGAAGATGCACTTGTTTTTACACACCTTGATTTTAGTCGCTTCCAGTTCCAAACCGAGATCACGGTAATCCCAGTCCTCAATATCAATTATCCGCAAGATGCCATTCTCGCGGTATTCCAACTTCAATGATTCAGATGAGGAATGGAAGCGGGCATCAATAAGATCGTTGATCTCATGCCCGTTGATACTCAAAAGCTCACACTCGGCAGTTAAATCTCCTTCGAGTGGAGAGTCTTTATGTACAGTAATTATTCTCATAACAATGTCCCACCAAAAAAAAAGAGAAAAAAGAAAAAAGGGAAAAAAGAAAAAAAGGAAATAAGTAATAAAAAGAGCGGGCGATGGGGTTCGAACCCACGACATTCAGCTTGGGAAGCTGACATTCTACCACTGAATTACGCCCGCTGGCTAAACTTATTTGCCTTTATTTTGGCCTTACTTTTTAAATCAATCTATCGCCAATCGACCAATCTGTCAAGCCGATCTCTCAATCTATTAACCAGAATAACCGTACGGCTGGTCATCCGAGTCATCATCATCACCATCATCGTCATCATTATCCCGGTCCTCAGCCTCCTGTTTCTCATCTTCCCGCTTGGCTGTCAACCAGACAACAACAATGGAAATCTCGTACAACAGGTACAACGGTCCGGCCAAAAGCATTTGGCTAATGATATCGGGTGGAGTCAGTATGGCCCCAAGAATCAGGATCGTTACCAACGCATAACGACGCCCTTTTCCCATCATTTTATGGTTAATCACACCCATTCGACCAAGGAGAAACGAAGCCACCGGTAGCTCAAAAACAATCCCAAAAGCCAAAACCATAGTCCCGGCAAAACTGATGTAATCGCTGATCATAATCATCGGTTGCATATTCTCAGTCGCGTAACCGAGGAGGAATTTTATCGCCAGAGGAATGACATAAAAGAAACAGAAACTGCCACCGATCATAAAGAATACTGTGGCTGAGAAAACGATCGGGACAACAACCTTGATTTCAGATTTGAACAACCCAGGCCCGACAAACATCCACATATGGTAAAACAGAATCGGTACCGAAATGACTGCCCCGGCAAAGATAGAAATCTTCACCCGAACCAAAAACGCCTCAGCCGGTGCCTTAAAATACACGCCAACATCATGAAGCGGAGCGGTAACCTTATCGACCATCCAGTCGGAGAAATAGTAGGTGGCAATCGCAAAAATAACGACCGAGATCAATGATTTAAATATCCGCCAACGCAATTCCTCAAGATGATCAAGAAACGACATCGCCTTTTCTTTGGTAATAAATGGCATTCTATTCAATCACTTCAAAAGTTTCTTTATTTCCTGCATAAATTCATCGGCATCGGCAAACTTACGATAAACCGATGCAAACCGAACGTAGGAAATATCATCAACCTCTTTGAGTTTTTCCATCACTAACTCACCAATATATTGGGAAGTCACTTCGTTTTTGGGCAAACTTTTTATCCGGGACTCAATATCAGTCACCATCGCCTCAATCTGCTCCGATCCAACCGGCCGCTTATTACATGCCAGCTTGATCCCATTGATAATCTTGGTACGGTCAAACTGCTCCCGCCGCCTCCCCGACTTGGTTACCGTCAGAGAAACTCCTTCTATATATTCGTAAGTGGTAAAGCGATCGTTGCACTTAAGACACTCACGACGGCGGCGAATCGCACGCCCCTCTTGAACCGGTCGAGAATCGACCACTTTATCTTCTTCATATCCGCAAAAAGGGCATCTCATAATAAAACATCAGCCTATCATATTTCCATTAGCCGATAAATTTATCGGAATATCCCCTACAGCGCAACCGTTATCTCGACCGATTCTCTATTCTTTAACAAAATTTATTTTATGAATGATCTGGAATAGAAAAACAGTAACCAATATTTACCGCATTGGCTCAAAACTGGCTCATGAGATACGATTTATAAGTCGGAGGGGGTGTATTTTGACCATACAATTATATATAACAAAATTATGCCGAACCAGCAATTGCCTGTCTATTCAATTTCAGGAATTCCAAAAAACCCCGATCCCGGCCTGTAGGCTGGCCGGAATTTACTCAGGATCACAAACGTTACCGGTGCTTCGATTTTATTGCCTCAACTTAATTGTTAGAAGAGACAAATCGGAAAAACCGCCGGTGACTCTGCACCATTTTCTTTACTCTTCGACTTCGGCCTTATCCTCTTCCGCTTCGAGTTCGTCGTCCGAATCGGTACTCTCTTCGTCAAAATCATCAAGCTCTTCAAGATCATCGACAACAATCTCTTTGCCGGACAGAAAGTCAAGATAATCCTGATTGCCGGTGGTGATATCGGTTGTGATGATCTCAGGAACTTCGTATGGATGAATATCGCGGACTTTTTCGATCAATGCTTCGACATTATCGGACATAGATTTGGCCATTAAAAGCGATTCATGACCGATTTCAACTTTCCCTTCCCACCGATAGACCGATTTTATATCCTCAATAATATTGACGCAGACAGCCAATTCTTCTTCGACTAAGGTACTGGCAATTCGTTCCGCCACTTCAGTCGGAGTAGTAATGTAAGTAATACAATGTTTACTCATTTCGATAACTTTCTCTTTAGAACTTTTTCAACTGCCTCAACCTTCCCGGAGAGCCTGTTTCTAGCCCTTTTCCGGTCGTCGATAACAATCGACGTATATATTCTATCGTTTGTTTTCCTCAACCGGTCCCGGCACTTTTTGATAAGTGCCATTACCTCATCCCAATCCCCTTCGACCGTAGTCGCCATCGGACTGAATTTGTAAGTAAGGCCAGATTTATCGATAATGTCAAGAATTTTCGCAACATCTTTTGATAAAGATTCCCCTTTTCCGACCGGGAAAATGGTGAATTGCGCCAGCATAAGAAACTCCTTTTCAACAGGACGTTTACAAATCGAATATTATACACCCCGATCCCTTAACCTGCCATAACTTATTACCCCTGACGCTCGACATACAGCGGAAATTCAGTACAAAACTGTTTGACCTCGTCAGCCACGACAGCGTACGCTGTTTTATTCCCCAGGTTATCAACGACCCGGGTAATAAATCTGGCAATCGTTTCCATCTCCGGCTCCTTCATGCCACGCGACGTCACCGCCGGGGTCCCTAACCGAACGCCTGATGTTACAAATGCTTTGGCCGGATCAAACGGAACGGTATTCTTATTGGAGGTTATATTAGCCTTATCCAGAGCCCTCTCAACCATTTTGCCTGTGATTTTCTTACCGTCTGACCGTTTACAATCGATAAAATTCATCAGCATCAGATGGGTATCGGTTCCACCAGAGACCAGCTTGATTCCACCATCAATTAACGTCTCCGCCATCTGGTTCGCGTTGGCAACGATCTGCTTTTGGTAAATCTTGAAATCATCCCCCAAAGCCTCTTTGAAAGCGACCGCCTTGGCGGCGATAATATGCATCAGCGGTCCACCCTGAATTCCGGGCATGACCGTTCGGTCGATGTCAGCCGCATATTTATCTTTGCATAAAATCATCCCACCACGCGGACCACGCAACGTCTTATGCGTTGTTGTCGTCACAAAATCGGCGTAAGGAATCGGTGAAGGATGGAGCCCGGTCGCAACCAGACCGGCAATATGAGCAATATCGACCATCAGGTAAGCACCGCAACTGTCAGCCGCCTCCCGAAAACGGGCAAAATCAAGAATCCGAGGATAAGCAGAAGCTCCCGCCACAATCATTTTTGGCTTAACTTTCGCCGCCTGCTCGATCAGTTTACCGTAATCGATAACCTCGGTTTCAGGCTCGACCTGATACGGCACAATATTATAAAACTGTCCCGTAAAATTAATCGGATGACCATGCGTCAGGTGACCACCATGAGCCAGATCAAGCCCCATCACGGTATCCCCCGGTTTCAAGACCGAGAAATATACCGCCATGTTCGCCTGCGAACCGGAGTGTGGTTGAACGTTGGCATGCTCCGCTCCAAACAGCTGAAGGGCACGTTGACGAGCCAAATTCTCTGCAATATCGACATACTCACAGCCACCGTAATACCGTTTTCCCGGATACCCTTCGGCATATTTATTGGTCATCACCCCACCAGCCGCCTCCATGACAGCTTCGGAGACGAAGTTCTCGCTGGCGATCAGCTCAAGTTTAAACGCCTGCCTTTTAGCTTCCGACGTCAAAGCGTCGTACAGTTCAGGATCGAATTTTTCTATATTTGACATTTTGAGAATTCCCCAATTATTCGGTAATGCCGGAATCTGGAATCTTAGCCAGCCGACGGCGATGCCGCCCGGACTCGAATTCAGACTCAAGCCATACTTTAACAATTTCTTCTATCTCGTTA
>JAUUYJ010000268.1 GCA_030588275.1 Candidatus Zixiibacteriota bacterium
ATAATCTCCCAAAATGCCTTGAGGCGACAATCCTGATTTTTTTAGCATCGCCGCAAAATCCTCAATCGAATACAGGCGCACCTTTTCCTCGTAACTCCTTTTTCCATTTTGGTCGGATATTGTAATTTTTTTGATAACCCGATCCTTAGTCATCCACCTCGTCTCTTCTACAAAGGACTTACCCCCCCCACCCACACCCGTAATCGTCCGTCTTGAATGCGGCACCAAATTTTTCTCCAAAAACTTTCGATTCGGCTGGTCAATCCAAAACCACCCACCAGGCACCAACGCCCGGGCCAAACCGTCAAGCACCTTCAGGTCATCCGATTTTTTGGCAAAATATCCCAAAGATGTAAACCAGATCATCCCCCCGTCAAATTTCTGATCATAATCAAGTAAACGCATATCCAGTCGGCGCAATTTCCCTCCAACCTTGCTTCCTTTTTTCCGAAATGCTTCTCGTGCCTGTGCCAAAAGAACCGACGAAAGATCAATACCGGTCATTACCGCTTCCCGCCGCGCCATCGCCATCATATGCCGCCCCGCACCACAGGCAATATCCAGTACCCTCTGACCTTTGGCAAAAGGGACCAAACGCACCATCGCCCCGGTCTGACGATACGCCTGACTGACACTCCGATGGGCATACAAACGGAGATAATCCTCCGCAAATGCCCGCCGAAACCACTCCTTATCCGGATTGCTCCCAGAGATTGTACCCTTTTTTGCTTTTTTATTTTTTTCAGCCATTTCAAATCACCAAACCATTTCAGAAAATATTTTAGGCAGATACCAGGAGATGATATACGATTTAAACCGCACAAAAACATAATAGATTATTCCGCCAATTGATAAAAGTATATAATTTGAGCCTGACACCGAGCCATAATCGACTAAACTAATCCACCTCCCGGTCGATAGATAGACAACACACTCTACTATCCTATATCCAGGAGAATAAAATGTCCGAAGAGATCAAAAGAAACCGATGGCGCCCGTTTTTGAGGCAACTGAACAAAGCGAACAAATATCACCCAATCACCATCACTTATGAAGCGGTGCAGAATAATGATAGTCATGGTCTGACGCGCCAATTCACCATTGACCAGTTCATGGGGATAACTTTGCAAAAGGATAAAGGCCGGATAAATGCTCTGGAAATCGCACATGCAACACCCGACCCGGAGAAAATCGCCCAGCCGATCGCAATAATTGATGACCCCACTCGCATGTTAGTCAAGAAGACAAAACATGGCACGATTACTCAGATTACTATCGCCGACAAAGCTGGAAACAGGACCAATATAAAATTCTCAGCCGTCAACGAGAATGCCAATTCAACCCAGTTGGTCGAAAAATTGGCTTACGCCATTTTCCAACGTCGCGGTTCGGAACCGGGCCATCACACTGATGACTGGCTCGAAGCGGAACAGAAAATTCGGCAGATCGAGGCGGAAATTGTAAATTAGAAGCTATTATTCGCCCCGTCATTTCTAAAAATAAAATCGCCTTTTATCCAATTTTGTGACAATGGCTCACGATTTTCTCCGTAAAATATACAAAACAATTCAAAAAGGAGTATGCGATGACGGTTGATCAGAAAGATAAAATGAGCGAAAAAATAACCGATCTGGAAAAAGAGATCATGGGAAAGAAAAAAGAGTTAACCGAGCTCAGAAGAAATCTACCAGACGAACAGTTTGATAATTACCAGTTTATCGGTCCCGATGGCCAACCAGTCAACCTCACCGATCTCTTCGATGGTCGTGATGAACTATTGTTAGTCCACAACATGGGAAAAGGATGCCCCTATTGCACCTTATGGGCCGATGGCTTTATGGGATTACAGCACCATCTCGAAAACCGCGCCGCCTTTGTCGTCGTCTCCCCCGACGATATCGAAACACAAAAACAGTTTGCCCAATCCCGCGGTTGGAAGTTCAAAATGTTTTCATACGGCGATAATGATTTTGGCGAAAAAGCAAATTTCGTAAAAGAGGGCCACCATTGGCCGGGCGTTTCAGCCTTTCGTAAGACGGCCGACGGTCAGATTTACCGCACCGGTTGGAGTTATTTTGGACCGGGAGATGATTTCTGCGCTACCTGGCCGTTCCTCGACCTATTCGCTAAAGGAGCCAACGGCTGGGAACCGCAGTTCAAATATTAGGATCAATCGGCTCGAAGCACGCGACAGCCAAGAAGCGACGATGTCGCACCGCATCCGATTACTCGGATGCGGTTCTTTCCAAAGAGATGTTTTATCCTTGCACCTGCGGTGCAGGATAAGATAATCTAAGCTCGCTAACGCTTCGCAGATTCTCTAAGCTGTTTCTCTTTCCATCGCCGCTTTGTAATGCGCATTGACTTTATCCCAGTCAATAACATTGAAGAAAGCCTTCATGTAATCGGGACGACGGTTCTGGTATTTCAGATAGTAAGCATGTTCCCAAACATCCATAGCCAACAGCGGGTACTTCCCGTCTGTGATTGGGTTATCCTGATTTGCCGTACTGATTACTTCCAACTCACCTTTGGAAACGACCAACCAGGCCCAGCCGGACCCAAAACGGGTCGCGCCAGCTTTGGCAAACTGTTCCTGAAAAGATTCGAGGGAACCAAACTTGCCGGTTATCGCCTCGGCTACATCGCCTGAAAATTCGACATTGGTTTTAAGATGTCCGAAGAAGAATGTATGATTGAAAACGCCGCCGCCGTTATTGCGAACGCCGCCTCTTATATCTTCAGGGATTTCGTTGAGACGAGCCATCAATTCGCAAGTCTCTTTTTCGGCCCAATCCGGATGTTTTTCCAGAATTCCGTTGAGATTATTGACGTATGCCTGATGATGCTTGCTGTGATGAATCTCCATTGTTTGCGCGTCGATATAAGGCTCAAGCGCATCATAAGCATATCCTAATTCCGGTAATTTGTGTGCCATTTTTAAGACCTCCTTTGATCTTAATTCTCTATAACAGGTTAATTTCGCAAATTCTGTCTGATATATCGTTCTATTATGGATAAAACCAATCTATTGTCGATTTGTTCCTGAATTTTCAAACTTGGCTTAGATTGGCTTTGTTCTCTTTTTTCGCCTAAACCGTAATCTCTTGGGCTACAACATCATCCTATCGTTTTTGAAACGTAAATTGGCTTTGAATTGCATATAAAAGTGTACTCGTCCTGGTCCAGCCTGATTTAATAAATTCCTTATAAGCGGTTGCCAAGTCGGCAATAACAGTGAATTGGGTTCGCTCGTTCACTTATGTGTTTTCACCTCACAAACCGATGTTGAATCTGATAACCCGTAGGTCGAAACCCCTGCCGTTCGCCCAGCTTGACTGGGTGGTTTCGACAATTATCAAGAGCGATATGGTTATCATACAATAGAGAACAGCGTCGGAATCAGGGGTGGTTTGATGGGATAATTTTGCTACTGTAGGGGCCGGGTATGTCAAAAACAGGCGAGCCTGCCGGCCCGAAGGATATTACTACAAAGTTCATTTTGAGAATAATAAGATAAACCCACCTGCCGCATTGCTGTCGCTCGCTTTAGGTGGGGTACTGGTACCGGGTGCTATATTTGGATGCTGTGGTGGCCCACCTTTTAAGGTGGGTTATCGAGAATTATCAGTTTCCCCACCCTGAAGGGTGGGCCACCCGGCCTTTGAGGAAAAGCCATTGCCATCGGATAAACTTTGTCTTAGATTTATCACACACAGTTTAAGATGTCTGAAGAGGTTCAATTTGTCTGGGATGGAGGTTTTATGAATCGTG
>JAUUYJ010000151.1 GCA_030588275.1 Candidatus Zixiibacteriota bacterium
ATCCTTCAAAATTGTCCGATGGGCCGCCATTAACCTGATATTACCCTTCGATGAAAGAAGCATACCGAGTTTGCTTTGGATCTCTTGCCGATGGGTACTATAATCAACTCCAATGTCTGTCAGTTCATGAGTCAGGATTTTTCCACCAGGACCGGTGGTTTTCCATTCTCGGGCCGACAAATTGGCCAGTAAATCCTGATTGCCCTGAGTTGTCTGAGACCTGTATTTGATGTTCAGGTCCAACTTATCGGCATTCTTAAACCCAACCTCACCGATAATATTCTCATCGTCGAAGTAATGGGTTTTCAGAGAGTAGATCGACCGATCCTTAGCCTTTAGATAATCGACACGAAACTCCGGAAAAATATCGTCGGAAACTTTCCCGAATTCTCCCATTTTTTTGGCATAATCCTGGAAATCGGTGTAATGCGTCCCCATCCATAATGAAAACCGGTCAATTTCCGATTGGGCACCGGCGATAGATGGCAATGCCAAAGCCAAAACAAGCAAGCCCAGGCAAAACTGTTTTTTAAAATTTTTCATTTTGTCCTCCCTTACCTGGTTAAGGCGTTGCCGCCGGTGGTTATAGTTTGAGATGGATTGTCAGTACCATGAATCATCGTGTGGCACTGCGTACATTTGGTAAGCATTCCACTTTTCCAACCGTCTGGTGTCGAAGATGAGGCCCGCTCCGGTGCCATCGGCACGTCAAAGTCGCCATCGACAGACTCGACGGTGACATGGAAGTGCATAGCATGACAGTTGAGACACAGGGCCGGTTCATTGAGCTTGAGAAGATTGTCAGCGACCGTGCCATGAGGCGAGTGACAGATCATGCAGTCTTCGTTAACCGGCTCATGCTCGTAAAAATGTGGCCCTTCTTTTTCAGCATGGCAGGAGATACACAGTTCGCGATCATCCAACCCCATTTCAAACATGGTTGATCCGCCATGAACATTATGACAATCATTGCAACCCACTTTTCCTTCTATAATCGGGTGATGCGAGGGCATCGAGAATTCGGCCCTCACCCGGCTGTGACAATCGTAGCACAACTGCTCGTCGACGGTCGCCTGGGGCGTGTGGATTGAGTGACAGTCGGCGCAACCAACATCGGCATTATTGTGGGCCGAAAAATCCCAGTCGTCAAACTGATGGTTGTTATGACAATCCAGGCAGACATCCGCTTCAGAGTCAGCATCTCTGTTTCTGGGATTTATTATAAGCAGTGGATCACCGTCTTCGATGTGGGCATCACCAGAACCGTGACACGATTCGCAACTGAACAGTTCATCCGCCCCGGCTCCCAGGTAAACAAAATGATCGGTCTGCTTATAAGAGGCCACAACGTCATCATGACATTCGCCACATTCGGAATCGGCCACACGGGCCAACGCTACTCCTGATAACATAATAAGAAGCATCAGAAGCGGCCACACCGTAGAAAACGGCGTCCCGCGACGGCATCTTTCCTCAGTTCTTACTTTCATATTGGTCTCTCTCTCCTGCTCTCTTGTGCTTAGTTAATATTAACTAATCCTCATCCTGCTGTTTAACATATATAAATTTAGGCTCGATTCTCCTGCTTAAGCTTTAGGTGGTTTGATTAACAAGCCTCTAACATAAATCGGAACATTATTGGAGATCATATCAAGAGGTGTATAACTTCTCCCCTGAAAACCTTTCCAGAGGCTGATCCCCATGGCACAATCAAAAACCATTCCGATAAAACATCGGGCCGTGATGATATTATTTTTCTTGCGAATTATTCCGGCTTCGTAAAGTTTGTTCAGTTTGAGAATTAGAAATTTGACGTAGGGACCACGAACGGTTCGGAAAACCTGCCGCGCTTTGGTATGCTCACGCAGTGCAGAAAATAACATCAAGCGGTACAGGTCATGGTTGTTCTTGAAAAATTTAATAATATGCTCGGCCGTCTCAAATAGAATTTCCTCAAGATCATCAACCGTCTCGAGACGATCAAACAGAGATTGGCAGATCATCCGATTGGTTAGTGAATCCAGAACCGCTTCATAAATTGCTTCTTTGGATTTAAAATATCGGTAAAGAGCTGGCTCGGTGACATGACAGGCCCGAGCCAAAGAATTTATGGTAACCTTATCAAATCCGAGCTGACCAAACAGATCGGTCGCTTCTTTTATAATTTGTAATCTTCTGGTTTCCGACATAATATTTCACCCGGCCCATTAGTTAGTAATTACTAATTACTATTAATTTTCGACATAAACAAGAAAAAAATTGAGGATTTTCAATTATTTTGTGAAATAAATCACGTAATAGAAAAGAGAGGCCACTCCGACATCGCGCTTATTGCCTATAAACGATTAAAGGATGGGGCTTTAGAATTATATATCGGATTTTAAAATAATATCAGGGTAAAATTTATCAACCTATTTTAAATCTATATGACAGGAGGACAAACCCCGTTTTTCCAAATACTGCTGGTGATACTCCGCAGCATCGTAGAACTGTCCGGCGACGCTAATCTCCGTTACAATCGGCTTTGAATACCTGCCGGAATTGGTCAGCTCCATAAGGAGAGTTTCCGCCTGGTCCTTTTGGTCCGGCGAATGGTAAAATACGGCAGAACGATATTGTGATCCAAAGTCCGGTCCCTGACGATTCAATGTCATGGGATCGTGATTGGCCCAGAAAACTTTCAGAAGGGCGGTGTAAGAGACAATCTGAGGATCAAACTCCATCTCAATCGCCTCGGCATGCCCCGATTCATCGGAACAGACCTCTTTGTAAGTTGGGTTTTCTATCTCGCCACCAATATAACCAACTTTGGTTTCGGTGACCCCTTCGATCTGCCTGAAGGTTGCTTCGACACCCCAGAAACATCCGGCGGCAAAGGTCGCTTTTTCCATCTTTTTCTCCGCTTTATCTCCAGCCGTTATCAAACCGGTCAGAAGCAACAGGCACAAGAACAATCCATATCTGTTTAACCGAGTCATATCCCAGCTCCATTTCATCAAATAAATCGATTCATACCTTAAAACCGAAGCGGGACCGATTTGGTTCCTGAGGATGGAATAAATTCTATTTAACTGGCCAGTTGAGTCTAAGTTTACTATTAAATTCCATCCGGTCTGACGATATCGGATCGGTAAATGATAGTTGAGCCGCTATGAGCTGGAGCGGATTATCATAGGAGATATGAAAATCGGGATCGAAGTTGGGATAAAAGCGATCACCAACTATCGGGCAATTTATGTGAGTCATGTGTAGCCTGAGTTGATGCGTCTTTCCGGTTTTGGGGATAAGCCTGAAGAGTCCATTAAAGCCGTTTGTATCAACCAGCGATATATCGGTACGAGCGTTGATGGGGTGATCGACAATTTTGTTAAGCGGCCATTTATTATCGGCCACAATCCCGGTGGCTATTTTCCAATTATCTTGAGACAGGTTATTCGGAATGCGACCAATGGCCTGATAAATTTTTTTGATCTGACCCGATTGAAAAAGCTTTTGATATTCCGCCCGGTTCGCTTTGTCGGTTGAAAAAATTACCAACCCGGCCGTCTCCCGATCAAGTCGGTGCAATGGGGATAATTCTTTCAGACCGGTTTTTTTGATTAATCGATAAAGAAGCGTTTCATGGAGATAATCGCCAACCGGAATGACCGGCAAAAAGTGTGGTTTATCCGCTACCAGAATCTGGTCGTTTTGAAATATGATCGATTCTTTAAACGGTATCTTCGTCTCCGATTCCAGTTCACGATAATAATGAACTATTTTACCCGGCCTGTAGGCGGTCTCATCGGTTAATATCGCCCCATCCGAATCCTGAATTTTGCCGGTCATCAACCGATTGCGCCAAATGGAACCGTCAATATGAGGAAACCGGGTTGTTAGAAATTCAAGAATTGTCGGGTATGGAGGAGTCTCCTCCGGTAAAGTAATTTTCCCGGAGCGGCAATCCATGCCGACACGAATTGATTTGTTTGGGTCAGGTCGAGACATAAATTAATTATACTTCACAACTGGTTCAAAGCAAGCGGTATCGACTATTTTGTACCTTTGAAGGCCCGGTCAATATTCGACCGGGTTTTTTATTGGGACAATGTTTCATTCTGTTAGGTAATTCTGGTACATTAGCAAAACGATGTTTCAACCCAAACTGTACAAAAAATCAGGCCGCTTTCGGTCGCACGGAACTGTCCGCCTGCCTCGCAATCAAAAATTTGATCCCCTCATTGAAACCAAGTCCAACCTGAAAGTCCGGTCCAGTTACGAAAAGATTGCGGTGCAGTTCTTTGAGACGCATCAGATTGAATTTCAATACGAACCACTTCTTCTTCTGGGTGGAAAAAAATACCGTCCCGATTTTTTCCTGCCAGCTTTTGGCCTGTTTGTCGAAATCTGTGGCTATGGACATCATCCTTTTTATAATGACAGGCAGGCGCACAAAGAACTGATTTACAAACAGCATAACCTGAGCGTTATTTTTATTCATTATAACGGACGTAATACTAAAAGATCATTACCCGACCTAATGATGAAAGAATTATCTGAAGCCGGAATCAATCTCCGGTAATTGAGATACTGCCAGTCAGCGGCAGTTTAATTCGATAATAAATTTATCTTCAAACGATGGGACCGGTGGAAGTCCGATGCGGTTGTATATTTCGACGGGCAAACCGATATCGGCCAAAAATATTTCCCCCGCATTCTCAGGGCGCAGGCCCGTTTTTGGCAAGGCAACAGTCATCGTATAGTCCGGTAGGATCGCATCAGAATATTTATCTCCTGTGGTGGCATCGAGCCCGGACGGAATATCCAAAGACAGTTTTGTACCGGGAGCATCATTGGTCCGGGCGATTAACTGACGCACGATTCCATGCGGCTCTGATTTAAGACCATAACCGATCATCGCATCTATAATAAAATCGTAATTTGAAAAATTGGTTTCGACCGGTTTTAGAACCTGCCCGGAACTAAATTTGTAAATCCCCAACTGAGTTGCGGTAACATCCGACAAATTGTCAGGAGAAGAGAGGATCACCGAAACATCAGCATTGCGATTGGCCAAATGCCGGGCGGCACAGATACCACCGCCACCATTGCCACCCCCGCCGGCTAAAATCAGAATCCGTGCCTTATCCCATCCATCACCGATAAGATCAATTGTCAAACTGGCCAGATTGCGTCCGGCGTTTTCCATCATCTGAAGCAGGCTGGGTCCAGTCTCTTCGACCGCTATCCGATCAACCTCACACATCAACTCTGCTGTCACCGCCGGAAATTCACAGCCAATCTTGTCACAAAATCTAAATGTTTTAACCATATATTAGAGAATACGACCCAAAGGAGTACAATTTGAATATTTTCTATGGCGCGATGTAATAATCCAAAAGATCGTAGCTGGTTACGATCGCCGGGCCAAGATTGTACTCATAATCGATCCGTTTGACCATCCCAACTCCCGGCACCAACCATTCATCCATCCAATGATTGTAATTGAACGAATAAGAATAAAAGTTATACCGGAAACCACTTACAAATTGCCCCGCCGGAACTGAGATGGCCCCTTTTTCGATTATCTCATTCGGCGGAATGATAAAATCCATCCCCCAATGCCGACCAAGGGAAAAAGGAAATAGATACGACGCATCAGCGAAAGAGGGGAATGAATCATTAAAAAAAGTAATCATATTGATACTGGTATAAGCGTACTGCGTATCGACCCAGGCACCATAATCTCTTTGCCAGACCCTGACATCCTGACCGGAAACCTCAAAATGATCAATAATTGAGATTTTAATAGTATCAAAGAGACTGCTGGTGCTGTCCCGGTAATCATAAATCCACCACGAGCCGACAGTTTGCGGAAAATCGACAAGGCCAAAAGTTGATAAATTATAATCAATTAATCTCCATACCTTGTTAAGGCTCACCGTTAGATTCTGCCCATCAGACCAACATTTATACTTGGCAATCTGAGCCAGCCCGACACCGGGAACGATCCAGGTTGAAGTTGAATCTCGTCCACCCTCAAAATCGCGGTTCCAGGTCCAGTCAATTCGAAAAGCAGTCTCGAATTCTCCAGCCGGTGTCGTCAGCCTGCCGCTATCGGAAACATGACAGCTATCGCTGAACTGAAGTGGGCCTTGCCAACCGTTGTTTAACTCCAGGGGAAAAATAAACAGCTCTATCGGGTCAAGGCACAGTATCTCCTCAATTTGCATGAGACTGTCACCGACCATCGTCCAGAAGTTGGTGTAAACCGAATCGCCGTTGTAATAATTCCAGCTATATATAGTCCGCCCGCAACGATCTCTGGCACTGTCAACAATCGAAACCAGCATCGTGTCGGTCAAGTCGGTCAGGCTATCATAAACCTCATAGCTCCAATTCAT
>JAUUYJ010000273.1 GCA_030588275.1 Candidatus Zixiibacteriota bacterium
ACAAAAATGGCGGCGATCAACGGACCCAAAACGACACCCAAAAGGCCAAACTTGGCGACCCCCCCCATAATCGAAACAAACATCAACATTGTGTGCATTTTGGTTTTTCCGGCGACCAGCATTGGCCTGAGAAAATTGTCAAACTGGCTGGCAACGACCGTTCCGAAACCGATTAAAAACATCCCCTTGATCGGTGAACCGGACAGAATCAAAATGATACCGGCTGGGATGTATATGAGGGACGGGCCGACTATCGGAATGAACGCCAAAAATGCCATGAAGGCGCCCCAAAAAACGGGGGAGGGCAAACCCATAAACAGAAACATTAATCCACCCAAAAATCCCTGAAGCAATGAAACGACGATCCCACCGTACATCGTCCCTTCAATAACCGTTTTGAGATGACGGAAAGTTAAATCGGCCCGCTCAGGCGACATCGGAAAAGTTTCTTTGATGCGATCAAAAAGCTCCTGCCCATCGCGAAAAAAGTAAAACATAAAAAAGATCATCAGGGAAAAATGAAACAGAAGCATCCCAATATTGGCTAAGATATTGGTCGTCTGTTTCAGGGCAAACATTGAGATCGCCTTAAATGCGTTGGTGACCATCTCTTCCAGATTGAGCCGAGAAACATCGACCTGCTTGATAATCTCACCCGGAAGGGCACCATTAATACCGATGCTATCGGCGGGCAACCCGCTTTCGGGAAGGATCAACTTGTCCGGATAAAAATTATCTCCGGCAAAGCGGACGAGAGCGTTGTCCTGAAGCGATTGCAAATTTTCCATCCCCCCGGCATCAACCCAGTCGCGGATGTAATCAAACATCGATATCGCCTCGCCGACCAACGCCACGCCGAGGTAGGTAGCTGGTCCGATGATAATCAGAACAATCAGCGCGGTGATGACCAACGCTCGCATGTTTTCCGATTTGATTTTTATCCCGAGCCACTGATACATCGGTTGAAACAGAACGGCGAAGATGGCGGCCCAGCAGAGCGACACCATAAAGGGGGCGATGATTTTATAGAATAGATAAAAGGAGAGAATGACCAGCCCAAAAAATATGGAGATGAAAAAATATTCTTTTTTCATAAGATAAACGCGTTTCTAAAAATTTCCCTTTCGGTTGTATCAACATCTAAAGAAATCAAAAAACCGAACCCCAAAGCAAGATAAAACAAGAAAGTAAAAAAATAGCAATAACATAACGGCCAATAACGTCTCACCGATAATGGTTACATACCGTCAGGTTTGTCACCATCGTGTGGCTTAATATTCTTCTCGTTCGGTTTGGGATCTTCTAATGCTTCCAACTCAGCCGGATCAATCTCTATTTTTGGTTGAAAGATTCCGAGATACCGTTGGTACCATTTCCAATTTTTCTTAGCCGCTTTATATTTCTTGCGGATCAATCGTTCCTTCCGATAAGCGACGGCATCGTGCGCCTCGATTTTCTGCAGAAGGTTTTCCACATTCTCGCGCCGTTCCATCGCCACTCTCAGGTTGGAATAATCCTTGAAGGTAAAAACCGATTGCACAATCGGTTCAAAAAAGACCATCGCTTGCGCTCCGATGTAATTGAGCGGCTTGACCGATTCCAAAAACAGAATAGCCGGAACGGCCATCTTCCATTCGACAACCTTGACCGCCAGTTTTTCCATAACCGCATCCTCTTCCGGTGGGATCGGTTTTTTTTCAGGAACCGCTGCGGGCGCTTTATTAGAATCGAAAAATCCCTTAAACAGACTCACTCGTCATCCTTTTCAAAATCTATCTTTTCCTTGACGATTTCCATAACTTTATCAAGGTGCTCAAAACATTTTATATACGTTCCGCGAAAATTCTCAAGACGGGTCGGTCGGCCAAAGGGGGATAACAAGACGCCGTTTTTATCCGCATAGTAAGACCGAAACTGCGACCAGTCTTTACGCAACGTTTGGATCATCGATTTGATAATCAAATGATCATCGTAAATGTAGTACCAGGTCGGAAAATAGAACGAACCGAGAGCACCAAACAGGATCAACACCGCCAGACCGGTCAGAAAAAGTGAACCCTCAGCGATAAACCAGACAATCACTATGCAGACCAAAATAAAAACGGTGGTCAAAGCGGTAATCGTCAGATTTTTGCGCGCCGGGTGGCAAACAAACTGATAGATCGGCTCCGGTGGTGGTGGTGTAGGGGGAGCTTGATCCGGTTGGTTAGTGCTGTTAGAACCGGTCGGATCGTCGGTCACGTCCTGATTATTCTTTATTGAGTCGTCGGTCATAAATTAATTACCTGATGGTCGGTTCTCACTTTTTTTCTGTTTGGTTTTCTGATGGCGGCTCGGTGCGATACCGTTCTGTCCGGATCTTCTGCATGTACTCAAAAAGCTCCTGACCATCGATAATCTTTTTGTCAACCAATAGCCGGACCAATGCTTCTTGTGCCAAATTATTCGATAAGGTCAACTCTTCAAAACTGATCTCTCGCACCTCACCATCGACAACCATTTTTAATGAGGGGGTTTTTCTCCCCTGGCTTTCTTTTCTCTCTTTGCTCTCTTTCTGATCTGACATGTTTTTTCCTATCGTTCTATTTTATACTTCATATTTCTCAGGATTAAAACTCCCCATCCGATATCCTTCCAGATCGAGCGCAACAAATTTGAACCCGGCCTGTTTGACACAAGCGACAACTTTTTCCTTCATCCCGTTGGCGACAATGCGACCGATATCGTCTGGGTTGAGTTCCAACCGGGCGATCTCCCCATGATGGCGAACGCGAAAACCGCGCAAGCCGAGCTGTTTCAAACCATGTTCAGCCCGATCAACCTGATTAAGATTCTCCGGGGTGATCCGCACGCCGAACGGAATGCGAGATGACAAACAGGCCGAGGCTGGCTTGTCCGCCAGAGACAAATTATTTTTCTCAGCCAGAGCGATAATATCCTCTTTTTCCAGACCGGCTTCGGCCAGAGGAGAAACAACCCCATGCTCTTGCCCCGCCTTGTGACCGGGGCGAAAATCAGATTTATCCGAGGCGTTGAAACCGTCGGCCATGTAGGCAAATTTGGCCTCCTGCGCGATCTCGCCCAACTTTTCAAAAAGTTCTGTCTTGCAATGAAAGCAACGGTCAAAATCGTTGGCCCGGTATCCTTCCCGCTCGATCTCCTCGGTCTTGATAACTCTAATAAACTTGTCTTCCAGCCCTATCTGTCGGGCAAAGCTGATCGCCTCTTCCTTTTCGCCGCTGGCGTACGACGGCGAATCGCCGGTCACCGCCAATACTTTTCCCTGCCCCAAAGTCTGAAATGCGGCCCAGAGAAGGAACCCGGAATCGAGCCCGCCGGAATAGGCGACGACAAGAGATCCGTAGCCGGATAATATTTCCGTCAATCTGTCAAATTTCTGTTCAAGCATAATTTCTCTATTTATACGTCAACCCAATCAATCAGGTTCTCCAAAAAAACAAGATAGGAAATTCCCCCCAAAATGCAAGGGACTCGTCCCTCTTCGCTGGCTCGTGGGTTTTAGCTGATTCATCAGTTTTCTGCTCGGAAGTCTTGAGTCAATCGAATATTTCGGCTGGCTACTATTTCAACCTAACCAGCGGTCGGGAGTGAGATTCTCTCTGGATGATTTTGAACCCAGCCTTTTAAATATCTTAAGCGGCCCGGTGAAGGAAAAGG
>JAUUYJ010000335.1 GCA_030588275.1 Candidatus Zixiibacteriota bacterium
GTTCCAATCGCCAATTCTGATCGAATCAACCGATTTGTGGCTCTTAAGAAAGGTGGAAAGTTTGCGGCGTAATTTGCCCGTCCCTTTTCCATGAATAACATACACCTGACCGACTCCGGCCAGCATGGCATCATCCAGAAATTTTTCTAACTTTTCCATCGCTTCATCGACGGTCATACCGCGAAGCATAATTTCAGGTGAAAATCCACCTTCGCTGGCTGATGACCGAACATTTGAATAGGATGTTCTACCACCAGGTTTTTTGTCAGTCGTCTTTTCGCCCCGACGGATACAATCAATCGTGTCAAGCGTCATAAAGGCGCCGTTTATGGCAACTTTTACCCGTTTGGAACCGATCATTTCAACCACTTCACCCTCAGTTTTAAATTTCTCAATCCAGACCGTTTGGCCCGGATCAAGTTCTTTAAAATCTGACGCTTGCTGTGGTGCGATCTCTTTTTTTATCTCGTCTATTGAGTGGTTTTCTTTTTCAATGGTGCGGTGTGCTTCCTTGACCTTTGTGGTCGAGGCCTGCGAATTACGAATTTCTTTAATTAATTGGTCGAGTTCTCTTTTGCTTTGGTTCAACTGTTCGTCGTATTTTGAAACAAAGTCCTTTTTAATTCGATCCTTTTCCTGATCAAATTTATCTTTTTCAATCCGGGACTCGGCCAAGCTGATATTGACCTCGGCCAGCTTTTCTCGCAGGACTCTTTTCTCATCGTTGACCTGACGCAAATCGGAATCAAGGTTTTCGATCAGTTTTTCGACCGAGCGCTCATCTGAACCCAAAAGTTCTGCCGCCTGTTCGGCCATCTCAGCCGGAAGACCCAAGCGACGTGCGATTTCAATCGCATAACTGGAACCGGGGACACCGATGATTAATCTAAAGGTCGGTTTGAGGTTGACACGGTCAAACTCCAGCGAGGCATTAACCAGTCCGGAATGCTCCAGCGGCAAACTTTTCAGTTGCGAATAATGAGTTGTAACGATCAAGTGGCAACCACGCGCGAGGAAATGCTTTATAATAATCTCGGCTAAGGCGGCCCCTTCTTTGGGGTCGGTTCCAGCTCCAATTTCGTCAAACAGTATCAAACTATTTTCGTCGGCATCATCCAGCGCCGCAATTATATTTCTGATATGGGAAGAATAAGTAGATAGAGATAATTCCAGCGATTGTTCGTCACCAATATCTGCATAAATTTTCTGGTATATTCCTAAGCTACTTTTTGGGTCAGCCGAAATTTCCAAACCACTCATGACCATCAAGGTCAACAGTCCGATAGTTTTCAGGGCGACTGTTTTGCCTCCGGTGTTGGGGCCGGTTACCAAAATTCCCTGGTTATCCGGGTCCAGAGCGATACTCAAGGGAACGACCTCATCCTTATTTTCCGCCGCATAGACCAACAGGGGGTGACGGGCTTCGACAAGGTTCATACTTGCGTGGGCCGTTACAATCGGGGAGGTAGCATCAATTTTTAGAGCAAATCCGGCTGAAGCATGTACGAAATCTATCAAGCCATAGTTTTCTAAATTGTTCTCCAAGTCAGTAGAGGCGGCTCCAACCAGGGCGGTGATTTCACGCAGTATCCGGTCGATTTCGATTCTTTCATTCTGTTGTAATCGGCGCAGTTTATTGTTTATTTCGACTGTTGCTGTCGGCTCGATATAAAAGGTTGCTCCTGATTGAGACTTATCATGAACGACCCCCTCGCTCGCTTTGTAATCGCCCGACAGAACCGGAATGACGTAACGACCATCCCGAACGGTAATAACATCATCCTGCCACCCGGCATGCTTTTGCCTTGATGATAAGACTTTGTTTAGCTGTTGTCTGACGCGGTTTTCGGTATCGCCCAACTCCCGCCTGATCCGGGCCAGGTTGGATGATGCTTTATCCAGAATGTCACCGGCAGAATCAATCGCCTTGGTAATCGCCTCTGAGATTTCAGCATGGACTCGAAAGAGAGCCAACAGGTCGCAAATATCGGGAAACTGTTCGGCCCTGTTTTCCGCCCGCCCATATTTTTTTAAATCGCCAACGGTGTCAACAAACAGCTTGATCTTTAAAAGCGCCTTAGGGTCCAGTCTCATCCCATCAACTTTGGCTTTGTCGATGAACTCGGTGATGTCCTCCATCTGCGATATTGGCATCGCTTCCTGGAACCGGATAATATCTCGCATCTGAGCCGACCGCCTCAGGCGTAGGCGGATTTCATTGGCATCAAAAATTGGATGGAGGTTGGCCACGTTGGTGCGACCCTCAGGGGAGAGGGTCAGGCCGGAGACAATTTCCTTGATGCGCGGAAATTCCAGGATCTGTATGGTATGAGAGTCAATCTGTTGCATAATATAATCCAATAAAAAACGGCGGATATTAATCCGCCGTTATAATACGAAAATTTCGGTTCAATGCCAATTGTAATAGCTATTCAATGCCATCATAGAAGAAACGCCTGATCTGCATCATGA
>JAUUYJ010000164.1 GCA_030588275.1 Candidatus Zixiibacteriota bacterium
GCCAATCTCAAGGAAAAATTCCCTGAGTTGACGACCGCCGTATGGATGGTCAACGATACTATTACCAATATTGCCAAAGGGGAAATCAGAGAGATATTTTTCGGTCCTGGATTTATAGAAGAAGAAATTCTGGGATACAAATTTCAGATCAGCCCCGGATCGTTTTTCCAGACCAATAGCCGACAGACCGCGGTGTTATATCAGGCCGCTATCGACTTAGCCGAAATCACCAAAGAGGATACCGTTTTGGATCTTTATTGCGGTGCCGGAACGATTGGGATTTGCGCATCGGCCCATGCCGGATTGGTGGTGGGAATCGAACTGGAAGCTGAAGCGGTCGCCTCGGCGGTGGCCAATGCCAAAATTAACAGAATTGAAAATTGCCACTTTCATGCCGGAGCGGTCCGGAAAATTCTCAAAGAGCCGCAATTTGATGGGGTAAAGTTCGATCCGGTTTTTGTCGATCCACCCCGAGCCGGTTTGCACCCCAAAGCGCTCAAGCGAATCTTAGAGATTAGCCCCAAGCGGTTGATCTATATCTCCTGCAATCCATCCACCTTTGCCCGTGACGCCGCCGACCTTGTGGCGGGTGGCTATCGGTTCGAAAAGGTGACACCGTTTGATATGTTCCCTCATACCATGCACGTTGAACTTATCGCCCGGTTTGACAAAATTTGAGCGCCTCCCTTTCTGAATTTGGCCAGATTGCTTGATTCAGTTTCAACTTCTTGAAATTCAAGAAAATTCAAAAAAAATCAAAAAAGTTGCAGGCTTAAGCCGAAGCCTGACCTGTCCGATACATAGACAGAATAATTAGCCTTAATTTGACTCTTGGCAAAGGCATTAGTGGTGCAGGAAAAAACAGATTTACCAACAATTGATACTTCTGAGGAAGGTTCGGATATCAACGAACGGATGAGCCTTCTGGAGCTTTATCTGACAGAGTTGGATCATCTTTCCGGCGCCGATTCTCCGGAGCGAAAAGAGATATATGAAAAAGCGGCTAGACTGGGGACCAAGTTAATCGAGGGACAATTTTGAACCGTAACCGGATCGAAATAAAGTCGCTTAGAATCGAAAACTTCGGCTGTTTCGGTGACGAAACATTTCAGTTTTCAGATCGGCTGAACCAGATTATCGGTGGTAATGAAAGCGGAAAATCGACTATCTTTAAGGCCTTGATCGGCGCCGTCTTCGGCGTTTCCAAAAAGGGGTCTAATAGTAGTTATCGGCTGACCCTCAATTATTCCGAAAATGATATAGATTTCGAGTTGATCCGGACCGATGATCTGATCGGGCTTCACGACTCATCAGGATTGGATTATGCCGGGAATCAGCTGACCAACAAGCTCAATCAACAATGGCTTGGAGGGGGAGGCTTGTATCTCGCCGCCTTCTGTTTCACATCTGAATCAGGCCAGTTAGACGGCAAGCCGATCGGTCAGATTCTGGATCAGATTACATCTCCGTTGTTTGGAGAATTTGACAAACCGCGCGTCGAGCAGTTTTTACAAACTGAAATTAATCGGATTGAATATCAATCCTCAGATGCGTCAGGTGCGTCGGAGATACCAAGTGCGCCAGCCGAGCCGGGGGAATTGGAGATGACCGCCGACATTCTCTCCAAATTCCTCAAGGAAAAATATGAGCTGGAAGAAAATCTCTCCCTGATAAATCCTGATCTCATTGAGCTGGAAAAAGTACAGTTGACACAGTCTCAACTGGAAGCTGAAATTGTCGATTTGGAGGATAGCGTCGCCGGTGCCCAAGCATACGGTACATTCAACGACCGGATGGTTAACCTTGAAGAACGGCTCAATATTCATGTCAATAATTATTCCCGGGCCAGCCAACTGACCGATGACCTTGGGCGGGTTGAAAAGGAGTTGGGGCATATTCATATACCTGATCAATCTGAGGCAGAGGAAATATCGAACCGTTATGATGAACTTGAAGTTGAGGTAGAAAAAAATAAGCAGGAGATGGATCGTCTTATCTCACGGCGGGGAAAAGCCAACGCCGGCTTTTGGGTGGCGACGCTGGTTCTGGTTATTGTCTGTCTGATCAATATTCTTAATGCCAACGGTACGATTTCTTCTGGCTGGGCTGATCGCATTATTCCCTACATCGTTCCGGCGGTTGCGCTGGTCTGGATAACGCGCCTGTTTTCTTTTATCTTTTATTTTGTGGCCAAGAAGAAAGCTACGACTCTATTCCGTTCTCACTTATCCCAATTTGATGCTTACTGCGCCGAGATAAATAGCCGCTTCCATCTCAAAGCGGCCCATCCGATCAGAGCGATATCGGATGCTATCGCCCGGAAGAGCGCCTTGACCAGTATGGTAATCAACCTTAAGAAAACAATCGGCTTGCTCACTCAGAGCAGTGGTTTGCCGCACATGGAAGAGGTTACCAAAGAGATTGAGCAGGAACTGATAGAGATAAACGGCGAACTGGCACCACTTTTAAAATACTCCCAAGCATCGGCTCGATTGGGAGATCTCAGGCAGGATTTGATCGCTCGGAAGGTGCGTCTGAAATCGCTTAAGGAACATCTTGGTCCTCTGGCTGAAAAGTGCGCTCCGACTAAGTTAATTAAGGAATCGATTGAGGGGATAGATCGGGAGCTGGTCCGTTTGAAGGATCGCCATAACGACCTCAGCCGTCAGGTAGAGATTCTCAAAGTGACCCGAACCGCGCTCAATAACGTTTCGTCCAAACTGATTGAGAAAATTCATCGAGAATTCAATTGTGAAATCTTAGAGATGTTCTCAAAACTGACCGGCCAGGCCGATTATCAGCTGAGAATTTCAGAGCACAGACAAGCGATTGAGGTAAAGCTGAATGAGGATGAGGGCTGGATTGGAGTTGAGAGGCTGAATTCTCGCTCGATCCTGACAGTTTCCATCTTGGCCATCAAACTAGTTGCCGCCGGTCGGATCGGGGCTTTACCAATAATCTTTGATCAGGCTGATATCGGGATAGATGACCGCCGCTTTGATCTGTGGCAGAAACAGATAGCAATGATCGGTTCTGACCACCAGGTAATCAATCTCTCGCTCCGGTCAATGCCAGAGGCGGGGAGATCGCATGATATCAATTTGAATAATATGGCTTACCAGCCGTCGGTTTGAATCCTTTCATAAAAACCGCCTAAAATCACTTTATTTAAGCCCACAATATATTATATTGATTGACTATGGCAGACAAAGCTATTTGGGCTCCATGGCGGTCCAAATTCATATTAGGGAAGAAGGAATCCG
Organism: Candidatus Zixiibacteriota bacterium; assembly: GCA_030588275.1. Lineage (GTDB taxonomy): Bacteria > Zixibacteria > MSB-5A5 > GN15 > JAAZOE01 > JAUUYJ01. The sequence goes on from JAUUYJ010000164.1 coordinate 3,264, forward strand.
GTTGCGTTTTTTGCAATTTGCAAAAGGATAAGAAACCGGCTTACAAAAATTTGATAATTCATCGCTCATCTAAATCATTTGCGGTGATGAATAAGTATCCCTACAATGCCGGGCATCTGTTAGTCGTCCCGAATCGTCACGTTGGCGTTCTGGAGCGGTTAACCGATGCCGAGTTGCTTGATTTGATGAAGCTGACGCAAACGGCTGTGGCGGTCATGAAAAAAAAGCTGAAACCGAACGCCTTTAACCTTGGAATGAATCTGGGGCGTCCAGCCGGGGCCGGGATTCCGGGGCATCTCCATATGCACATAGTGCCACGCTGGACCGGCGATTCCAATTTTATGCCGATTGTCGGACAAACGAGAGTCCACTCGGTGCCGATGAAAAAAATCTACGATCTCCTGATGGCGGGGTTTAAGGCGACATGACCCGACGGCGCATCCCGACCAAAGCGGAGCTTTTGAGGCTTCAGAAGCTTTACCGAACCGACAAAAAAATTGCCGAAGCTATGGGGTCTGGTGTAACCGATCATCTGGTCGCCTACTGGAGGCGCAAAAAAGGGATCGCCAAATACTCTTTTCCCAAATTTGCCCAGCAGGAAATTCAGGAGATGTGGGATCGCTTTGGAGATGACTTCAGAGCTGGGATGGAGTTGGGAATTTCCAAAGCGGCCTTTTATAACTGGCGGCGCAGATACAAGATCACTAACAAGCCAGAAGCGCTCAAGCTGGAGCAGTTGTCGCTTGAGTTTTATACGCATGATGCGCGCGGACGAAAAAGGCCCGGTGCCGGAAGGCAAACAATCGCCCAAAAAATCCTCTGTCAAAAATCGGGACAGAAAAATCTGGAACCGGGAACGTCGGTTGATATCAGTCCGGATGCGATTTTGGTTTCGGGAAATGCCGGATCGACGCTTAACCTCTTTGGGGAATCAGGGATTAGCTATGTCCAGCATCCCTCTCGCATTATTATCTCTCTTGAAGATAATGATCGGTCCTACAACAGGCCGGAGGTGGAAAAACGGTTGAGGGATTTTGCCCGCCTGCAGAAAATACAATCGATGTATGAATCGGGTCGTGGATCGTTGTCGCAGTTGTCGATAGAAGCGGTCGTTTTACTGCCGGGACAATTTGGCGTGGCCAGCTCTGCCAGCTCTGTTTCGCATGGGTGTCTGGGTGCTTTCGTTACCACTATCGGAGCTACCGAAACGGCGCACCTGTGGTCGTCGGGAGGGCTCTCTATTACCAGCCCGGAAACTATCCGAGTTATGATATCCGGGAAGATGCCTCGCGGTCTTTATGCACGCGATATTGCGCACCATATTCAATCTTCTCTGGCTTCCGAACAGATTCAGGGGGTGGTCATTGAGTTGGCCGGTTCCGGGTTGGAAGCGATGACGATTCCGGAGCGGATGACGCTCTGTCTGGTATTGGGGCAACTTGATTGTGCCGGGGTTATCTGTTCCTATGATGCGACGGCCCGTCGATTTATAAACAGCCGAGCCGAGAAGCCGTATCAACCGGCAATTGCCGATCGTAATGCTGTCTATCAAACAGAGCTATCGGTCGAACTCAATCGGTTGGGCTCAATCGTGGTCGAAGGGCAAGACGGAAATAAGCAGATTGAAATTGACCAACTACAAAACGTTCTGATAAATTATATCTATTTGGGAGGTCCGGCCAATGGTCGTTTCGTCGATTTGAAAATCGCCGCCGAGATATTAAAAGGGCATCAAATCTCCCCTGACGTACGGTTGATTATTCAGGCCGCGTCTCAGCAGGTTTATCTGGAAGCGTTAAAAAAAGGGTTGATTCGGGTCTTCGTCGAAGCGGGTGCGGTTGTTACCGGGCCGGGCGGACCGTATCAAAATGGTTGTAACTCACTGCCGGCTGATAGTGAGGTTGCATTGACAACCCATCATGATTTGAAAATCTATGGACCGGACTGTCACATCTATCAGGTTTCACCAGCCACTGCCGCCGCCTCAGCTTTGACCGGGCAGATCACCAATTCGCAAGGCTATCTAAAAGTATAATTTACTCAGGTGCGACGATGCTTGACCAAAATAATAAAGTCATTCGACAACAGTTAGAACTCTGGAAAAATTCTATCCGGCCTCATTTCGACCAATCATTGGAGTTGATTCCGGATGATAAGTTGGACTGGGCTCCGTCGGCAAAGATGATGCGGCTGGGGAATATATTTCTCCATGTTGCCGAAACCTCTTTGTGGTGGTATGGCAAGGTGATTAAAGGGGAGACCTTCACCGATCTGTCGGATGGTGCTATTCCGCTCCGATCTGATATTAAAAAGCACCTTATTGATCATTGGTTGCGGTTGGATCAGCTTTTTGCCGAAGATCCAAAGATTCTGGATCAAGAGTTTAGTTTTGAGGGGAATGGGAAAACTTTCAAGTTCACCGGCCTCTGGATATACACGCATCTTTTGGAACACGACATCCATCATCGTAGTCAGGTCAATCAGTATCTGAGGATATTGGGGATAACACCACCTGAGGTTTGATTTTGGTGTATGCTTCTATCAGAAATTCAAGCCTGAACTATGACAAATTATCCGACTAACCCATTTAGTACAAATTAGAATTGTTGTGTTGTATGTGCGATGGACAAATAAATATTGTAGTGATGTACGGCCCCCCTCTCCTTATTTTTCTATTTTGGGTAACCAGCCAAAC